>CALMOO010000483.1 GCA_937871705.1 uncultured Hymenobacter sp. | reverse complement strand
GCCCAATCTTCCCGCCCAGTTGCTACCCCCATCTCTTGAACCTAAGTCTGCTTAATCCCGCTTGGCTGTACCTGCTTCTGGCTTCCGTGATGGAAGTGTGCTGGAATTACAGCCTTAAATACACGAACGTCGCTAAGATAAAAGCGCTCGACTGGTCGCAGCTCTTTGCCAACTCGACGGCTATTATGACCTTGCTGCCTGCCGTTTGCTACGTGGCATTTGGCGTGGCTAATGTCATTCCGGCTTCCACGGCGTTTGCCATCTGGATGGGTATGGCGCTGGTCGGCATCAAGCTCGTAGATACGCTGGTGCTGAAAGAAGCTTTTCAGTGGGCACACGTCTTCTACATCGGCTGCATCCTGGTGGGCATTATTGGCTTGAAGCGCACGGCGTAGTAAAGCGCCGCCGCAGCCCAGGCCCGGCCTTTTGCGTTAGTGTGGGCATGACGTATTGGTACCTTGCCCTGGCGGGCTTAGTGGCCGGCCTGCCCACGCCGGCCCGCGCCCAGGCCCCTACCCCCCCTCGCCGCTGGGACTACAACCGCAACGGGTGGCTCTGCTACTTTGGCGATGCCCGCGTGGCCGGGCGCTGGGGGCTGCACACCGAGTTTCAGTACCGGCGCACCCACGGGCTGCGCGACCCGCAGCAGTACTTCTACCGGGCCGGTATAAACTATCATCTTACTAAAGATGTGCTCTTTACGGTGGGCGGCGTGTACCTGCTTTCGCTACCCTACGGCGACTACCCCGACCCGGGCCGCTCGTTTGAGCGGCGCACCTACCAGCTGGTGACGCTCACGCAGCACTTCGGGCGCCTGAGCCTGGCGCACCGCTACATCCAGGACCAGCGCTGGCTGCGCATGGAAGGCGGGGACCACTACGCTTTTCAAAGCCGCTCGCGCTATCGCGCCCAGCTTAAACTAGCCCTGACCAAGCCCAAAATCGACCCCCGCACGCTCTACGCCTTGGCCTCGGACGAGATTTTTGTGAGCTACGGTAAAAACGTAGCGGCCAACGTCTTCAACCAAAACCGCTTGTACGGGGGGGTAGGGTTTCAGCTGACCCAGGCGCTGGCCGTGGAAGCCAGCTATCTCTACCAAACGGTGGCGCACGACGACGGGGAGGTGTTTGAGGGCAACCACACCGGGCAGCTCAGCTTGTACTTCAACCCCGATTTCCGGCCGGCAGCTCAGCGTGAAGCTGCCAAGTAGCCCGCCACAACTCGTATTCTACCATCCAGAAACGCTACTGTAACGTACGGCTTCGCGTTAGCCAAGCGAGCTCATTAGATAGCTACCCAGGCGACCGCAAGTAGCCATAAAAGAGGTAAAAACAGTTGGCATTATTTTAGGAAATAATTACATTTACTAACTATGTCTGATTTGACATTGTTTATTAGTGTTTAACTATATTTATAATTAGTTTGATTTAAAATGACGGATTGCTATTCAGAACTTGTTAGAATAAAAAAAAGCCATTATTTATTGTAAATAATTTATTGATAATCAATAAGTAACGCGTACCAATTTAGTGTTTAGTGATAATGCTTGCTATATAGAGCCTGGCAGATTACAATTTGGTGAAAATAAGGGGGTAAAATGGAAGCTAAATAATTGATTGCTAGTAGCGTACTTTGCGAAACAATCTTGCTTTTATTTCATTCTTTCAAACCTTTCATTGCATTTGCATGAGGCAATTTCTTACCTTTCGCCAGGCTTGCCTGGCTCTTTCGTCGGCAGTCGTGCTGAGCGCCTGCGAGAAAAAAGCGGACGACACCGCTGTTCCCCTCGGCGGGAGCATCAGCTTAGATGGCGCAGTTGCACCGGCCCCAGCGCCAGCACCTGGCGACTACAATGGTCCTGCTGGGGGTAGCAATACCATCAACCAGTTTGATGCCATGGCCTTTGGGATGCCCTCGCCGGCGCTTTCCGGCCAGGAAACGCAGTACCACAATACCGGCCAGGCCAACTTCGCGCAGGTGTTTTCGCTGCAGCAGCTTGCGCCGCTCTGGAACAACGAAAGCTGCAGTGGCTGCCACGTAAATGGTGGCCGCAGCAAGGCCGGCACCGACCCGACAATTCCGCAATTGTTGTTCCGCGTCAGCATTCCGGGTGTAGCAGACGACGGTGGCCCGAACCCAGTACCAGGCTTTGGCAACCAGATTCAGCCCTTCATCGTCGGCAGCGATGGCACGCGGGTAGTCGGGCCTGAGGGCAAGGTGACTATCACATACCAGGAGCAGCTCAAGTCGTTTGTGGATGGTCAGTCGTATAGCCTGCGCACGCCGACCTACACGCCCACGGCTTCGCTGCCAGCCAACGTAATGATTTCGCCTCGCATCGGGCCGCAGGCCGCGGGCCTGGGCCTGCTTGAGGCCGTGAGCGAGCAAGACATCATGGCCAACGCTGACCCCAATGATAGAAATAACGACGGCATCACGGGCCACGAAAACCGCGTGTGGGACGTAGCCATGCAGCGAACGGTAATCGGCCGCTTTGGCTGGAAAGCCAACCAGCCCAACCTGTTGCAGCAAGCTGCAGCCGCCTTCAACGGCGACCTGGGCATTACGAGCCCCTTCTTTCCCCAGGAGTCGAACGTGCCCGGTGGTGGCATGAACAAAACAGGTCCCGGCGTTAAGCTGCAGTCTTCGGGCCTCAACAGCCTCACGGCGGCTGCCGCCACGCTGAAGAACGCCAATCCGAATGCGCAAACGGACATCGACGTGGATGGGCTGTTCTCGACGGCTTTCTACACCGGCACGCTGGCCGTACCCGCTGCCCGCAACACCAACGACCCGCAGGTAATAGCCGGCCGGGCCGTGTTTGTAGCAGCCAAGTGCGCTGCCTGCCACAAGCCAATGTTTAAAACCAGCGGCACTGCGCCGTACGGCCTGGGCAACCAGACCATTCACCCCTACACCGACCTACTGCTGCACGACATGGGTCCCGGCCTGGCCGACAACCGCCCCGACTACCTGGCCAGCGGCAGCGAGTGGCGCACCGCCCCACTGTGGGGCACTGGCTTGAGCCAGACCACCAGCAACCACACCAACTACCTGCACGACGGCCGCGCCCGCAACGTGATGGAAGCCATCATGTGGCACGGTGGCGAAGGCGAAACGTCGCGCCGCTACGTGGAGCAGCTTTCGCAGACCGACCGCGATGCGCTGGTAGCGTTCGTAAACTCGCTGTAGAAGGGTTCAGCCCAACTTAGCAGCTAGGTTTTTAAAGCAAGGCTACCCCACGCCGTGGGGTAGCCTTTTTTAGTTTCGGGCGGCTAGCGCAAGCTTGCTTCTATAGGCTGGGCAGTAACTTGCCCGCTATGCGCCGCTTGTTTCCCGCTCTGTTTCTACTCCTTTTGGCTGCGGCCAAAATTGCCGCCCAAAGCCTGCCCATTATCAGCCAAAACCCGCCCGCGCTGCACTGGCAGGAAGTGCGCACGCCTCATTTTCGGGTGCTGTACCCGGCTGGGCTCGACGCGGCGGCCCAGCGCACGGCCCAGCGCCTGGAGGCGGTACACGGCCCCGATGGCACGACGCTTGGCGTGCAGGCGCAGCCCATTGCGGTGGTGCTGCAAAACCAAACCACGGTCAGCAATGGCTTCGTGACGTTTTTGCCGCGCCACGCCGAGTTTTACATCACGCCCGACCAAGGCCAGGGCCTGGGCACCGTAGACTGGCTCGATGGGCTGGTGGTGCACGAGTTTCGGCACGTCAACCAGTTCGACAAGGCGCGGCAGGGGGTAGGGCGGGCGCTGGTGCCGCTGCTGGGCGAGGGCGGGCTTGGCGTGGGCGCCGTAGGCGTGCCGCAGTGGTTTTTTGAGGGCGACGCGGTGGGCATCGAAACGGCAATGACGCGCAGCGGCCGCGGGCGCATTCCGTTTTTCGGGTTGGGGCTGCGGGCTAATTTGCTAAGTGGGAAGCTATATGGCTACCAGGAAGCCGTGAATGGCTCGCTACGCGACAACGTGCCCAACTGGTACGTGCTGGGCTACTACCTCACCTCGTACGCCAAGGCCCACTACGGCCCGCAAGTGTGGGGCCAGGTACTGGACCAGTACTACCGCTTCCCGTTCTACCCGTTTTCGTTTTCCAATAGCGTTCGGCGCACCACGGGCCTGCGGGTCGAGGACCTGTATGCCCGCACTATGCACGAGCTGGACTCGACCTGGCGCGCCGAGCAGGCCGCCCGTCCTACCCCCTCCCCGGTCACGGAGTTGGCTGGGCAAGTCGAAAGCCGGGTATTCACGCAGTACCAATACCCGCAGTACGTGAACGACAGCACGGTTTTGGCCCTGAAAAGCGGCCTGAACAACATTGAGCAGCTGGTGCTGCTGAGCCGCCGCGGCGCGCACGCAGCCGGGCGCGAGCGGCGCGTGTTCACGCCCGGCGCGCTCAACCTGCCCGAGATGCTGTCGGTAGGGGGGGGTAGGGCGGTGTGGCCCGAGTACCGGCAGAGCCCGCGCTGGGGCCAGCGTGTGTATTCGGAGCTGAAAATCCTGGATTTAAAAACCGGCCGGCTCACCCGCGTGGGCCAAGGCGGGCGCTACGCCGCGGCCGCGCTCTCGCCCGATGGCGCCCGCCTCGTGGCCGTGCGCACCGATGCTAGCTACCACCACGCGCTGGTGGTGCTCGATGCCACCACCGGCGCCGTGCTGCAAACCCTGCCCAACCCGCACAACGACTTCTACCAGCAGCCCCGCTGGCTGCCCGACGGGCGCCGCGTAGTAGCGGTGGCCCTGAGCGCGGCCGGCAAATCTCTGCAAATTTTAGACCCATCTACTGGCTTAGCTACCAATATCTTGCCGGTGGCTAACGTGAACCTGGCCAACCCGCAGCCCTGGGGCGACTACGTGCTGTACAACTCACCGCAGTCGGGAGTTGATAATATTTACGCCGTCAAGCTGAGCTCGGGGCAGACGTACCAGGTCACGAACCGGCCGTTTGGGGCCTACCACGCCGCCGTGTCGCCCGATGGTCGCCACCTGGCCTTCCACGACTACCGCGCCACCGGCGCCCGCGTGGTCGAGCTGCCCCTAGACCCGGCCACCTGGACCGCCCTACCCCTGCCCGCCCGCACGGACGCGCCCGCCGACCCCTACGCCGAGCGCCTGGCTGCGGGCGAGCCGGCGAGCAAGCAAATTGCGCAGCTGCTGGCTTCGCCCGATTCGAGCGGTCCACGCTACGGCTTGCGGCGCTACCGGCCGCTGGCGCACGCCTTCCGCATCTTCAGCTACGGCGTGGTGCAAAGCCCCTCGGGCAATGCCGTGAGCGTGGGCGTGCGCTCGCAGGATTACTTAAACACCACCCAGGCTTTCGCCGGCCTGACCTTCGACCAGACCGAGCGCACGTTTGCCGCCACGGGCGCGCTCAGCTACCAGGGCCTCGGGCCGGTGCTGGACGTGGAGGGCAGCTACGGCGGGCGCGATGCCAGCCTCGTGGATGCGAAAGGCACCGTGTTCCGCGACCAGTGGCAGGTAGCGCGCCTGCTGGCGGGCACCCGCATTCCGCTGGTGCTCACCCGCTCCAAATACTTGCAAAGCCTCACACTGGGTGCTTATTACTTGAATGAGCACGTCTTTGGCTACGACCTGCCCGTGCGCAAAATATCGGACGTAGGCCCCAACCAGCCCTTGCACGCGCTGCAAACCAGCCTGGCCTACGCCAGCCAGCTCAAGCAAAGCGCCCGCGATGTGGCCCCGCGCGGCGGCGCTACGCTGCTGGCTACCTACCGCACTACGCCCTTCGGCACCCGGCTGCAAGCCACGCAGCTCGGCGTGCAGGCCTCGGTGTACTTGCCGGGCCTGGCGCCGCACCAGGCCCTGCGGCTGCGCGGCGGCTACCAGTACCAGCAGCAAGACCAGTATCAGTTCGGAGCCGCTATCTCGTATCCGCGGGGCGAAACCACCTACATCAGCTTCGACCGCCTGGCCGTGGGCAGCGCCGACTACAACCTGCCGCTGGCCTACCTGCACTGGTCGCTGGGCCGGGTGCTCTACGTGCAGCGCCTGCGCGCCGATGCCTTTGCCGACGTAGCCAGGGGTAGCAGCCTGCTGCCCACCGGCCGGGCCTACCAAGACTTTCGCAACGGCGGCGTCGATTTAATGGCCTTGTTCAACGCCTTTCATCTGCGCACGCCCATCGAGGCCGGCGTGCGGGTGGCCTACAGCAGCTACTTGCAGCGGGTGGTGGTGCAGCCGCTGGCCTTCAATGTGCGCCTCTAAACCAGGCACAGCAGTGCATCGGAGACTTTTTGGTTACAAAAAAGCCGCCAAGCGTAGCCACGCGCAGGGCTACTACTTGGCGGCGCAAATGCCTTGTGCCGGGCGCTAGTGCGCAAATACGGGCGCTACTTGCAGAAATTTTTCAATCTCGCTCAGGGTTTGCTCGGGGGCGGTGAGGTGGGCGCAGTGGCCGGGCGTGTCGATGATAACCAATTGGCTATCAGCCAGGGCTTCGTGGATGTAATTGCCCACGGCCAGCGGGGCAATTACGTCGTGGGCGCATTGCAGTATCAGGGTGGGGGTAGTGAGGAAGGGCAGGTCCTCGCGGTGGTCGCAGCTGAAGGTGACGTGCGCAAAGTGCTGCGCGATGCTCGGGTG
>CALMOO010000482.1 GCA_937871705.1 uncultured Hymenobacter sp. | reverse complement strand
AAGGGAGGGGGGTAGGGCTGGTTTAAAATTATGCTGCTGTAAGTCAGAAAGTTGCAATAAATAAATCAAAAGTCCCATTTTTTAACGAGTATAAAACGCCGGGGTGGCCCTGATACTAGCAGACGGCTGCTTCTCCCACCCCGGCAATGGATTTTACGCGCTACTCCCTCGACGACTTTTTGCTCGATGAATCGTTCCAGGCCTTTGTGGCCGACGCCGATTCGGAGGCCGGCCGCTTCTGGCAGGCGTGGCTGCGCGAGCACCCCGAGAAGCAGGCCGAAGCAGCGCAAGCTCAGGGCTTGCTGCAAGGCTTATACCGTGCCCGGCCTACCCCCGTGCCCAGCGGCCTCAAGCAGCAAGAGTGGCAGCGGTTGCGGCAGGCCAGGCGCAGCGTACCAGCTGCCGCTCCGCAGCCCTGGCTGCGCAGCCGGGGCCGGGCAAGGCGCTGGGTGGCGGCCCTTGCCACGCTTATGCTGCTGGTGAGCCTGGGCTGGTGGCAGTGGCAGCGGCCGGGGGCGCCAGCCAGCTCGACTACCCGGTATGCTACGGGCAAGGGCCAGCAGCGCACGCTGACCTTGCCCGACGGCTCGGTGGTGAAGCTGAATGAGAATTCAACCCTGACTACGGCGGCCCGCTGGGAGGCTGCTACTCCCCGCGAAGTGTGGCTCAGCGGCGAGGGCTACTTCCAGGTAACGCACCGCGCCCCAGCCTCAATTACCGCTATTCAGCAAGCCCCGGCCAACCTCAAGTTTGTGGTGCACGCCGGGCAGCTGAACGTGTCGGTGCTGGGTACCCAGTTCGACGTAAACAGCCGGCGCGGGAGCACCAAAGTGGTGCTCAGCTCGGGCAAGGTAGCCGTGGAGCGCCAGGCGCTGCTGACCCGCGAAACCCTGCTGCTCCAGCCCGGCGACCTGGTTGAAACCTCGGCCGCCCAACCCGGCCTGATGCGGCGGCGGGTGCAGCCCGCCCTGTACTCGGCCTGGTCGCGAGGCCAGCTGGAATTTAAGCAAACCTCGGTGCGCGACATCGTGCAGCTGCTGCGCGATGCTTACGACCTACAGGTAGAAGTCACCGACCCAGCCATTCTGCAGCAGCTAGTTACGGGCGGCGTGCCCGCTACCAGCCCGGAAGTATTGCTGCCCGCCCTGGCCAAATCCCTGGACCTGCAGGTGACCCGCTCGGGCAATACCGTGCGGCTTGCGCCGGCGGCTCGCTAGCCCGCCGCTAGCCTTCTTGCTCTGCCATTCTCCCCATTTTTCCCACCACATTCGATATGGCACACTCTACTCGTTTCGTGCGACTGGCGTTGCTGCTAGGGGCCCTCCCCAGTGGCGCCACCCATGCCCAGCAGGCCCTGGCGCTCGCCCTCCAAAGCCCCGTGGCCCCGGCCAGCCAGCCCCGTAGCGGGCAGCAGCAGTCGCTAGAAGGCTTGCTGCAGGAGTTGAAAGCGACTTACAGAGTCAATTTCTTCTACCGCAGCCAAGTCACGGAGGGCAAGTACCTGAGCAAGCAGCACCCCGCGTTCAAGTCCTTGGCCGAGGCGCTGCGCTACATCACGCAGCAGAGCGGCTTGCGCTTTGAGCTGCTGGGCGATGGCGTGTACGTTATCGTGCCGCCGAAAACGGTGGGCCAGGCGCTCGCCGCCGATTCGCTACACGCCGCGGCTGCGCCAACGCTACCCCCACTACCAGGCGCTGCGCCGAGCCCGGCAGCGGTGGGGGGGCCAACTGCCACCGCAGGGGCAAGCAAAACCAGCCGCTGGTTTGGGGCCGATGAGGTGACCGTAGCCGGCCGGGTGACGCAGCCAAACGGCGAAGGCCTGCCGGGCGTGACGGTGGTGGTGAAGGGCGGCACCAGCGGCACGACTTCCGACGTGGACGGTAACTTCACCCTCCGCACCACGGTAGGCAGCACGTTGACCTTCAGCTACGTGGGCTACACGGCCAAGGACGTGCTCGTGAGTGGCGCCCTCACCAACCTGGCGGTGGTGCTAACTGCTAGTCCTCAGGGCCTGAACGAGGTAGTGGTGGTGGGCTATGGCACGCAGCGCCGCGAAGACGTGACCGGCTCCATCGCCTCGGTAACGGCGAAGGAAATCGCGACTACCCCCGTCACTGGCCTCGACCAGGCCATGCAGGGCCGGGCGGCGGGCGTGCAGGTGTCGCAGAACAGCGGTGCGCCGGGGGGTAGCGTTTCGATTCGGATACGCGGCACGGGCACCGTGACGGGCAGCGCCGAGCCGCTGTATGTGGTGGATGGCATACCGTTCTACAGCGACGCTGATGGCTCTAACGGCAACTTGCTCAATACCATAAACCCGAACGACATTGCCTCCATTGACATTCTGAAGGACGCCTCGGCCACGGCCATCTACGGCTCGCGGGGCGCCAATGGGGTAGTAATTATCACCACCAAGCGCGGCAAGGCGGGGCGCACCAACGTGGCGCTCGACGTGTACGGCGGGGTGCAAACCATTGGCCACAAAGTAGGCCTGCTCAACGCCGCGCAGTTTGCTCAGCTCAGCAATGAAATTCTGGTAAATGGCGGGCAGCAGCCCAACAACGCGACCATTGTGGGCAGCGCCGCCACCACACCCGACTACAGCAACCCCGAAGCGCTCGGCACCGGCACCGACTGGCTCAAGGAAATATTCCGGACTGCTGGTATGCAGAGCTATAACCTGACGGTGAGTGGCGGCAACGAGAAAACGCAGTTCGCGCTGGGCGGCGGCTACTTCAAGCAGAACGGGATTATTCTGGGCTCAGATTTCGACCGCTACTCGGCGCGCTTTAACGTGGACCACCAGCTCTCGGGCCGCATTCGGGTTGGCAATAGCCTGAGCTTGAGCCGAACCACGCAGCGCATCGTCACGACCGACGAGGATACGCAGAGCGGCCTGGTGTTCCTGGCCATCAACCAGCTGCCTACCCTGCCGGTGTACCGCAACGGCACGTTTGCCGGGCCGGAGGGCCGCATCGGGTTCGTGGGCGACCGCTCGAACCCCGTGGGCCGGGCCCTGACGCTGGACAACCACTTGTACCGCAACCGCTTGCTGGGCAACGTGTACGGCGAAGTAGAGCTGCTGCCAGGCCTACGCTTCCGCACCAACCTGGGACTGGATGCGAACTTCCGCGACAACTCGTATTTCGAGCCGAGCTACACCTGGGGCAGCGTGGTGCACCCCACGGCTTCGGTGTCGCAGCAGCAGTACCAGGAGCTTGTCTGGCTCTGGGAAAACACGTTTACGTACAATAAAACGTTTGCCGGCCGCCACGCCCTGACCGTGCTGCTGGGCACCTCGGCGCAAAGCTCCTCGGCCAAGTTCTTGCAGGCCGGCGACAACGCCTACCCCTACAACAGCATTCAGGTGCTGAGCGCCTCGTCGGGCAACAGCTACACGGCTACTTCGGGGCTGTTTGGCTCCTCGCTGGCCTCGTACATGGCCCGCGTCAACTACGCGTTTGCCGACAAATACCTGCTTACGGGCACCGTGCGCGTCGATGGCTCCTCGCGCTTCGGCCCCGAGAACAAGTATGGGGTGTTCCCGTCGGGGTCGGTGGCGTGGCGCCTCAGCCAGGAAGATTTTATCAAGAACACCCTGCCGAAGGTGAGCGATTTGAAGCTGCGCTTCAGCTACGGCCTCACGGGCAACCAGAACGGCATCGGCCTCTACGACTACGCCACGCTGCTTAATGCCACGCAGCGCTATACCTTCAATAATGCCATTTTATCGGGGGTAGTGCCCACCAACCTGCCGAACCCCAACTTGCAATGGGAAGTGTCGAAGCAGGCCGACCTGGGCCTGGATTTCGGGCTGTTTGACAACCGCGTGGTGTTCACGGGCGACTTGTTCAGCAAGCGGACCGAAAAGCTCCTGCTCTACCCCCCCGTTTTGCCGAGCAGCGGCTACCTAGGCACGGCCGCCCAAAACGCCGGCACCCTGCGCAACACCGGCCTGGAACTGGGCCTGAGCACGCGCAACCTGGTGGGCGCTTTTACCTGGGGTAGCAACTTCAATATCAGCTTTATCAGCAATAAAGTACTCGATTTGTCGACCGCCGCGCCCATTCGCTCGGGCAGCATTCTCACGCAGTACACCTCGCTGACGGCGGTGGGGCACTCGGTGGGCGAGTTCTACGGCTACGTCACGGACGGCATCTTCCAGACGGCCGATGAGGTGAAGGCCCACGCCACGCAGCAGCCCGGCACGGCGCCCGGCGACATTCGCTTTCGCGACCTGAACGGTGACGGCCTCATCAACGACCAGGACCGCACGTACCTGGGCAGCCCGATTCCGAAGTTTTCGGCCGGCTTCACCAATAATTTCGGGTATAAGAACTTCGATTTGAGCGTGTTCTTCTACGGGGTGTATGGCAACAAGCTGTTCAACGCCAACCGCGTATTTGACGAGGCCATGGCGGGCGCGGCCAACCAGACGACGCGCGTGCTAGGGCGCTGGAAATCGACCACCGACCCCGGCGACGGCAGCACGCCGCGCGCCGTGTTTGGCGACCCCAACACCAACTCGCGGGTGTCGGACCGCTACGTCGAGGACGGCTCGTTTTTGCGGCTCAAAAACGTGACGCTAGGCTACACCTTCCAGCCTAAGGACGGGAGCGGCGTCGGCTTTGGCAAGGTGCGCGCCCAGAGCCTGCGCGTGTATGCCACGGCCCAGAACCTGCTCACCTTCACGCATTACACGGGCTTCGACCCCGAGGTGGGCTCCTACGGGCAAACCGTGACGGTGACAGGCGTCGACAACGGCACCTACCCGGTTTCGCGCACCTTCACCCTGGGTTTGAACCTCGGCCTCTAACCTTTTCCCACCCTTCGTTACCTACTCCGATGAAAAAGCTAGTGTATCTACTGAGCACGAGCGCGCTGCTGCTCGCGACCGGGTGCAAAAAGGATTTCCTAGACCAAACTCCGCAGAACAGCCTGGCGGTGGAGAACTTCTACCAGAGCGAAACCGACGCGCTCAGCGCCCTCAACGGCGCCTACCACGGCTTGCAGAAGTCGGGCTGCTACCGCCTGCGCATGTGGACGCTCGACATCATGGCCGGCAACAGCATCGTGGGGGCCGGTGGGGCCAGCGACGGGCTCGAAACCCAGCAGTTGTCCAGCTTCTCGACCACCACCGACAACCCGGGCGTGGCCGACATCTGGAGCACGCACTACCAGGCCATTCTGGCCGTGAACACGGTGCTGCAGCGCGTGCCGGCCATCGACATGGACCCCGGCCGCCGCGACATCATTCTCGCCGAGGCCAAGTTTGTGCGCGCCGTTTGCTACTTCAACCTGGTGCGCCTCTTCGGCAAGGTGCCCCTAAACCTGGTGCCGCAGCAGGCCGGCG
>CALMOO010000481.1:550-2540 GCA_937871705.1 uncultured Hymenobacter sp. | reverse complement strand
CGGCTTTAGTTGGTTATCAGCGCAGCAGCAAGTCGTCGAAGCAGAAGGCGCGGAGGCTGGTAAAGCTCTACGGAGCTGATAGCCACTGGTCGAGGCTAGCTTCCTAAAATGGGATTCCTTGGATGTTTCTAATGCGAATAGCTTCTTCAGTTTTAGGCACAAAATAGTCACTCAGCATGGTGAGGGCGTTAGCCTGAATTTCCCCAATAAAAGGCCGCAACGTGTGGTTATACGCTTGAAAGGCTGCCTCAAAATCGCCATCGTGGGTTGCCAGCGCCTCCGCTACGGCAGCGGCGCCACTCATGGCCAGCGAGGCTCCCATGCCCGCCGCCGGCGAAGCGCAATAGCCGGCGGCGCCCACCAAGGCCACGCGGCCTTTGGTCCACGAGGGCATTCGTATCTGGCAGAATTTATCGAAGTACGAAAGGTCGGCCTGTTGCACTTTCTCTAGCAGCTCGGCGGTGCGCCAGCCTTGGCCGGCAAACTGCTCTATCACAATGTTTCGCTGCTGCCGGGCATCCCGGTAATCGTACGAAATTTCGTTTTCGGAAAAGAACCAAAAGACGATGTCAGTCTTGCCGTTGTAGGCATTAAGCATAATGCCCTTGCCGGGCACATTATACAGTTGAGCCGTGCCTTATTGCGCCACAAAATTCTGGTATGCGCCCGCGCTAGGCTAGAATAAACGCGACAAAATCGGTGCCGACCGTCTGCTGCCAGCGCGTGGCTTTGCTGAGGTATCAAAAATCCTGGATGATATCGCGTAGCGCTTCCGGCGGTTCTATTTCTTGGTGCTGCATGCAGAAAGCTACTAGCTAATTTGGCCACCGGCTGCCGCCCAGTCAGGGCAGCTGGGTTAATCTCCCCTGTAAATGCAGCAGTGAAGCGGCGACAATATCTGGCAAATACCTCAGTAACTATCTGATAATTTTAATTTCGCAGCCAGCACCAACGGCGCATGGGTGGCGCTGGCCTGGAGTAAGCTGCTAGCCCGGCGGCCGTAGGCCTACTGCTCGATGGCGGCCAGGAAGGGGGTAGGCCGGTGGGCCGCCACGGGGGCGGCTCCCTACAGCTCTACAAAAAAGCAGGTGCCCGCGCCCTCCTGACTTTCTACCCAAATTTGGCCGCGGTGCTGCTGCACAATCTGCCGGGTGATGAACAGCCCGAGCCCCGTGCTGGCCTCGCCGCCCACGCCGGAGCGGGCCGAGGCGCTAAACTTCTCAAACAGGTTGGCCTGCAGCGCTTCGGGAATGCCAATGCCGGTGTCCTGCACCGTCAGTAGTACCCGGCCCGCTGGCTCTTGCAGCGCCACCGTCACGCGGCCCCCGGCCGGGGTAAACTTGAGGGCGTTGCTCACCAGGTTGTCCACTACCCGCCCAAAGAGGTCGGCACTCAGGTTGGCCTTCACCGGCTGCGGCGGCACTTCCAGCGCCAGGGTCAGGCCTTTGTTGTGAGCTGCCAGGCGGTGGCTCACCAGGCGCTGCGTCAGCAAGGCACCCAGGTCGGTGGGGTGCAGCTTGAGCTGGTTGGCATCGAGCGAGCCCAGCAGCAGCACATCTTGCAGCAGCTTGGTGGCATTGGCGCAGGCCTGGCGGATGAGGGCCAGGTACTGCGCCCGGTCGGGCACCTGGCTTGGCGCCAGCTCAGCGGCCTCCAGCTGGCCCTGCAGCAGGTCGGCCAGCAGCTGAATGTGGCCAATGGGCGCCCTTAAATCGTGCGTGACCAGGTGCAGGATAGTTTCCTGCGCATCGTAGACCCGCTTCAAGGACAGTTCCATCGCTTTGCGCTCGCTGATGTCTTCCAGCAGGGTGTAGCCCAGCTCCTGGTCGCCATCGGAGAAGCGAATGGAGGTGACCTGGCACCAGAACGAAGACCCGTCGGAACGTATCAGGCAGGTTTCCAGCTTGAAGCTCGGCAGCTTGTGGCTCCAGAGCCGCTCTTGCAAAAAGCGCCAGTCGGCGCGGTGGTCGGGGTGGGCAAACTCCATAAT
>CALMOO010000481.1:0-540 GCA_937871705.1 uncultured Hymenobacter sp. | reverse complement strand
ATTTCGTGGCCCACCACGTCCTCCGGGCGGGTACAGGCCAGCATCTCCATCACGGCTCGGTTGGCCTGCTGGATAATCAAGTCCGGAGTAATAATTTTTTGCCCAAACGGCGAATTGTCAAATACGGCCTGGAACCGGGCCTGCTGCAGCTCCCGCTCATCAGACTCGGCCTGTTTCGCCCGCGCTTCTGTTCGCCCGGCGCGCAGCTGCCGGTTTTCTGCACGCAGGGCCTCTATTTGGGCTTCCAGGGTCAGGTTATTCTCGGTAGGTATCGACATGAGGGGGGTAGCAGCACGCACGAACGAAAACGGAGGAGCAATATACTTCTGCCGGGGCGCGTTTTGCGGGCCCGCCCGCACCTACCCTACCCCACCCCGGTGGCCGGCCCAGGGCTAGCTGCCAATGGGTAAGCCCCACTGTTTGGCAAACCGGACAAACCCAAGAGCTGTTTGTCCGCTAGGCAGAATGTTGGGCTATTACCTGCTCTACCTACTGCTGCGTCAGCGACTTGGTTAAGGAAGAGGCGACGGATAGCTGGGC
>CALMOO010000480.1 GCA_937871705.1 uncultured Hymenobacter sp. | reverse complement strand
TCACCCGCCCCAGCAAAAAGTTTAACGACAGGAGCACGCGGGCCACCAACATCCGCAAGCTGGGGATGCGGCCGGGGTTGTGGATGCGGCCGCTCTGCGCGCCGTACGGCACCAAGGCCAACCTGCTCCTACCCCCCATTGCGGGCCGCAACGACCCCAAGCAGCCCGTACTAGACCCCTCGATTCCGGAAAACCGGGCGCGCATCCAAACCGTCATTCGTACGCATGCGCAGTGGGGCTACGACATGGTGAAGCACGACTTCTCGACTTACGACATCCTCGGGCGGTGGGGTTTTCAGATGACCGATGGCCTGACGGCGCCCGGCTGGCGCATGTATGACAACAGCCGCACCACGGCCGAAATCATGCTGGACATGTACCAGGCCATCCGGGAGGCGGCGGGCTCGATGTACCTGATTGGCTGCAACACGGTGAGCCACCTGTCGGCGGGCTTGTTTGAGCTGAACCGCATCGGCGACGACACCAGTGGCGAGGAATGGGACCGTACCCGCAAGATGGGTGTTAACACGCTGGGCTTCCGCCTAGTGCAGCACAATATCTTTTACGCGGCCGATGGCGACTGCGTGGGACTGACGCCGAAAGTGCCCTGGGCAAAAAACCAGCAGTGGATGCGCTTGCTGGCCGAGAGCGGCGCGCCGCTCTTCATCTCGGCGCAGCCCGAGGCGGTGGGTGCCGCCCAGCGGCAGACCATCCGGGAAAGCTTCGCCGCCGCGGCGCGGGTGCAGCCCGTGGCCGAGCCCCTAGACTGGCTGACTAATCAGTGGCCGGCCAACTGGCGCCTCAATGGCGTGCCCACTTCGTTTGACTGGGCCTAGGCTGCGCCTAATGCTCACCCGTTTCCCTACCCCCCTGATAGACCGCAATAAAAAGAATGTTAAGAAGCTCTAGCTGAGAAAGGCTTCCCCCTTGGGCAGCGCCACCTGGCCGCGGCTCACCACGGCGCCATTGCCCTTGATTTGCCAGTCGATGGTAAACTCCGACAAGTTGCGAAAGAAGTAGGCATTCTTCACTTTCACCGACCCGCTTTTGAGGTCGGCGGGCTTGAACTTGACGTTCTGGTACACCTTTTTCACTTCCCACAACTCGGGCGTGCGAGCCGCGAACACGAGGCCGCTGATGACAGTAGTGCCGTCGTTGAGCGTACCCACCGGCGAGAAGTCACTGCCGTAGCCGTAAGGCGTAAACCTACGCATTGACTTGCGCTACTTTCCAACCAACGGATTTTAACAAGTGGCAAACGTTCTCGTTAATTTTAAGACAGTTCTGCTATAATTCTGGATTAATAAAGTAATCTTGAGGCGGCAAAATCTGACTCGTTGCAATAATTGATTAAGTGAATAGGATAATTCTTGCGCAGCAGTCGCTTCTATCCTTGCTGGCTAAGTAACTCCTATTGCCTGGCTTCTAGCCTTAGTATGAATAAATCAAGTCTTACGCGTCTCTTTACTTGCCTACTTAGTGCTTCATTCGTGCTAGCTGGGCAAGCCAGCTTCGCGCAGCGTGGCGGCACTTACCACCTAAAGTCACCCGATGGCAAGCTTGATGTGACGGTGCAGGCCGGCCCTACCCTCACTTGGGCAGTGCAACACGAGGCCACGCCGGTGCTGGCACCTTCGCTCCTCTCGATGATGCTGGCGACGGGCGAAGTGCTCGGCAAGAACCCCAGTGTGAGTGGTGCCAAACCCACGACCGTGAACACGACCATCGCGGCGCCCGTGTACAAGAAGCGGCAAGTCATTGACCATTACAACCAGCTCACGCTGACGCTCAAGGGAAATTATGGCCTCATCTTTCGGGCGTATAATGAGGGGGTAGCGTACCGATTTTTCACCAAGCGTAAGGGTGAACTGACGGTGCAGAACGAGGAAGCCAACTTCAACTTTGCCCAGGACAGCCC
>CALMOO010000479.1 GCA_937871705.1 uncultured Hymenobacter sp. | reverse complement strand
ATTGTCCACCGCCCAAATTGCCATACTGAAAAACCTTACAGAAAAGGAAAAGGCGGAGTACCGAAAACGGACAACTGCCGCCCAAGAAATGGGCAAACAAGTGGGGCAACTAATTGCTGACAGCCTATTTGAACAAGGCGCAACTATTCAGGAGTTCTTGGGCAAGATTTTGATACTAGTGCTAGACACAGTTGAAAAGCAGCTGATTGCCCAGCAGACGGCTTCTATTGCTTCGGCGGCTGTTCAAAGTTTGGCGCAGCCGGATTCGGTAGCCACATTCGGCGCTACTGGCTTCGCACGCATCGCCATACTCACAGCTGCTATTACTACTTTTTTTGAAGTTTTTAAAGCAGGCGTTGGTCGCCTCTCCACGCCTGACAAGCAATTTGCCCAGGGCACGGTGCTGGGTGGGGCCTCCCACGCCAATGGCGGCGTGCAACTCTACTCACGCGCAGGTCACCACTTTGGAGAAGCAGAAAAGGATGAGATAATTCTCACGAAAGGAGTGTGGCAATCTCCTGTGCTTCGTCCTATGGCCTCAGCCTTGAACGTAATGGGTGGAGGCGCGCCACTTATGCCGCGCGCTCATATGGCACTGGGCGCAGTGACCAGCACAGCCGTAGCAGCGCAGCTGCGGAGTAATATGGGCGAACCAATTGATTACAATAGACTGGCTGCTGCAATGAGCAATCTGAACATCTATACCCGAACCAGCGACACGAAGGCGGCCCTAGCCCGTGATGCCTTCACAACTAAATTATCTAACTCCTAGCGGGCGCCCAGCGCAGCGCGCGCATCAGACAGCACGGCCTGCACCGCCTCATTTACCGCCTCGCAGTACGAGCGTAGCGCGGGGGTGGGGCGGTGTTTTTTGTCGTAGCTGGTTGGGTTTCGTAGAATGGCCTCAACCGCTGCTTTTTTAGGAGCCGTAATAACTGAAGTGCCCGGCCCCACAGTCATTTGTACGGCCCGTGTTTCGTTGGCTAGGTCAGTTACCTCATACTCGTAATACCCAGCCCGTGGGCGTAGTAGCAGTTCGTAATGAAGGGTGCGGCCAGCCGTGCCAGCGGGGCCACCCTTCCACGTAAAAGAGCGCTCCCCCGTTCCACTTACTACAGGCGCGCCAACTTTACTGCTATCAATTAAGTGATCAGCTGCGAGCTGGGTTCGGGCGTAGCGGGCCGCACGGGCTAGCGCTTGAGCTTGCGTTTGGTTGGGGGCCACAAAGCGGCCTCGATAGGTTACGTAGCCGCTAGTGCTATCCACTGGCAGGGGGTTTACCCAAGCTTGGGCGTGGGCAGCGATGGGGCCAAATAATAGGCAGGCGGCAAGCAGAAGCTTCATGCCCGAAAGCTACGCGTTAGATTTTTTCCGTGTTTCTTCCACTGCCAATAAATATTGCTCATAGGTAACTGCACGGTTCATTTGTTCCAATATGTGTTGCCTAGTTTCGGTTGAGAATTTATTTACTATAAAGAAAGCCGGTCCATCATCTAAGAGTAAATATTTGGTCTCAGCCGGGTGATTGATGGCTCGTACATCAATTATTGTAATATCAGGTTCGGGGGTGTATTCTGTAAACCAATAGCGCTTATCCGTTTCGTGTTGATTAGCTGCCTCACATTCCTTTTGAAAACAGACTAGTGCTCCTGGGTTAATGATATATTCGTAACCCTCAAATTCAGCCCAAACCTCGTAGCTACCATCCGGCCGGCTCCTTACTACTGGCACGCCTCCTTGGCTATGTGCTCGTCCAACTAGCAGCCCGCCACTATTGCCGTTCACAAGCATTCCGTCAGCAATTAATGCCGCTACTCGCTCGCTGCTCAAGTAGCTCCGGTAGCCATAAGAGTATGTATCAAACGCAGGAATTTGTACAGGTTCATTCGAGCTAGGTTTCTCTGCTTCTAAGGTCGACAACTCCACAGTTGAGGAATTACGATTATGGACTTGTGACAGCTTGCGTCGCGTCTTGCTTTTTGCTAAAACTTGAAACACTATCTTGGCTAGACCCACTAATGCAAGGCAAATTGCTAGGCTCCACCTAAGCCAACTGGTGGTAATAATCCACCAAAAAAAGCAGGTAATTATTGCAATAAAGGCCACCACCAGAATTGCTGCGCAGCCCATTGCCCAACCTGGATTCTTAGCCTGCGACATTAAATTCTCTCTGCTTTTCTTGGAAGACCTGCTCTGCGCGGGCGCCCGTTATCACTTGTCCGTCTGGGCTTATGCTTAGTTTTTCACCAATTTTTTCTGCCTTCAAGGCAGGAATATAAACAATGGCTAAACCTTCATTCTGGCTAGGACTATCCAGTTTGTAAAGTGTATGACCATCCCCAACACTGTAAGCTGTTAGCCGAGGCCAATACTGGTCTGCGCCTAATGCCGCCGCTTCCGGACTTTCAATTTCTAGTGCTTGACGCACATACTCACGGTGAATCATCTCACCAGCTTCCTGGGTCTTTTTAGAAAAGGCCTTAAGCAAGCCCTTCTCTAAATCTCGCGCGAATTTATCCATACCGCGAATATATCACGCCGCCTTCTGCTGCCCAGCCTGCGGTGGGTAGTGGGGCACGCGCACCAGTCGGCCCTCGGCTATATCATTCAGAAATGGCACCACCAGCGCGTTCAGGGTCAGCCCCTGGGCATCGGCCAATTTCTTGAGCTTTTCAACCACTTGCGGCCTCGGATTTACTTCCATAAAAAATAATCCCGGCGAACTGCCGGCGTTCTGCCGGTGAAGTTCCGGCACTTTTTGCTGGCCGCAAAGCACTAGGCAAACCTTTGTTGCGCAGCCAATAAAGCCGCGCACTTCATGCCCGAACTCGCTATCCCAGTTGGTGAATACATAGGCCCCGGCTACGTCGACTGGGAGCTGTTCGAGTACGTGCCCGGCTTCACGGTAGATGACATCAAGATGCGGCTACAGTATGCCGAATACGATGGCATCGAAGTAGACAGCCTCCTTTTTCAATTCGGCATTTGCTACGGCGGCTCGACCCGTCACGCAATGGATATTCACAACTACGTGCGTAGCCTGGGCATTCCAGTGCGGGCGCACGTCATGAGTGTGACCGCCAGCTCGGGTACCATTGTGGCCCTGGCTGCTGATGAGATTGAGCTGGAGCACACGGCCCAGTGGATGGTACACCGTCCACTTTTCAGCGAGGGCAGCCAATCGCAGCGCTCCGAAGATATTCGGGCCGATGCCGACCGACTCGACCGCGAGGAGCAGGTAATGGTTGACCTCT
>CALMOO010000478.1 GCA_937871705.1 uncultured Hymenobacter sp. | reverse complement strand
ACGGCGACCAATGCGAGCGCTGCGGCACGCCGCTTAGCCCTACCGAATTAATTAATCCGCGCTCGATGCTCAGTGGCAATACACCCGTGCTGCGCGATACCCGGCATTGGTTTTTGCCCTTAAATGAGTACGAGCCCTGGCTGCGCGAGTGGATAATCGAAGGCCACAAAAACGATTGGAAAACCAACGTGTATGGCCAGTGCAAATCCTGGATTGACCAGGGTTTGCACCCGCGCGCCGTCACGCGCGACCTCGATTGGGGCGTGCCCGTGCCGGTGCCCGGTGCCGAAGGTAAAGTGTTGTATGTGTGGTTTGATGCGCCGATTGGCTACATCTCGGCCACTAAAGAAGGCTTCCCCGAAGACTGGCAGAAATACTGGCAAGACCCCGGCACCAAGCTGGTGCATTTTATTGGCAAGGATAATATTTTCCCGGTGATGCTGAAGGCGCACGGTGATTATACTTAGCCGGATAATGTGCCCGCTAATGAATTCTTGAACCTGGAAGGCGACAAAATCAGTACCTCGCGCAACTGGGCCGTGTGGCTGCATGAGTACCTCGCCGACTTTCCGGGCCAGGCCGATGTATTGCGCTACGTACTCTGCGCCAACGCGCCCGAAACTAAGGATAACGACTTCACTTGGAAGGATTTCCAGGCGCGCAATAATAACGAGCTGGTTGCTACCCTCGGTAATTTCGTGAACCGCGCTGCGGTGCTCACGCAGAAGTTTTTTGAAGGCAAAGTGCCTGAGCCCGGCGAATTAATCGGAATAGACGAAGAGGTATTTCGGCAAGTAGCAGAATTCCCTGCTCGCGTCGGCGATTTGATTGAGAATTATCGTTTTCGCGATGCGTTGGCCGAGGTACTAAACCTGGCGCGGGTAGGCAATAAATACCTTGCTGAAACCGAGCCCTGGAAACTTATCAAAACCGATGCCGCGCGCACCGGTACGGTGCTCTACGTGGCGCTGCAAGTAGCTGCTGCCCTAGCGCCGCTGTTAGCGCCTTTCCTACCAGAATCGGCTGAAAAGCTGGCGGCGATGCTCAATTTCTCACTTGGCGATTGGCAAAGCGCGGCGCGTGCCGAGCAGCTGCCCGCAGGCCACCAACTGCAAGAACCCGCGCTTTTATTCGCTAAAATTGAAGATGCCGTTGTGCACACGCAGGTGCAAAAGCTTCTAGACACCAAAAAAGCTAATGCGCTGGATGCTACCCCCGTCACGGCAGCTAAGGAGAACGTCAGCTTCGACGAGTTTGGCAAAATGGACTTGCGTGTAGGCACCATTATCGCCGCAGAGAAAGTCCCTAAAACCAAGAAATTACTCAAGCTACTTATTGATACTGGCCTCGACCAGCGCACCATCGTTAGCGGCATTGCCGAGGCCTTTATTCCGGAGGCTTTAATTGGGCAGCAGGCAATGGTATTGCTGAATTTGGCGCCCCGCGAGATTAAAGGTATTCAAAGCCAGGGCATGCTGTTACTGGCCGAAAACGCCGATGGCACCTTGGCGCTAATGCAGCCCGGCACGGCTGTGCGCAACGGCAGCAGCGTGGTATAAAGGGGGTAGGGCCCGAATAAATAACCCCGTTAGTGCACTGACCCTAACGGGGTTATTTATTTTACATTGACTACGTTCATGGCTCGTTCCAGGCCCATGGCGCCGAAAGCCAGTACGGCCTCTCCGGCCTTCTCAATACGCAGTGGTAAGTCAATCATTTCGTCGGCCGAAAATGGGTTCAGCACATAATCGACTTGCCTACCCTTCGGAAAATTGGCATCTACGCCAAAGCGTAGGCGCGCATACACATCCGTGCCGAGCGTAGCTTGTATGTCCTTCAGGCCGTTGTGGCCGCCAGCCGAGCCTTGGCCTTTGAGGCGCAGCTTCCCAAAAGGGAGGGCTAAGTCGTCGGTAACAACCAGCATGTTTTCGACCGGTAGCTTTAGTGTGCTGAGCCAATGCGCAGCAGCTTTGCCGCTCAAGTTCATGAAAGTGGTAGGCTTCACTAGCACGTAGGTGTGGCCCTTGCTTTTTATTTCGGTAGTGAACGCGTGGCGGCCTAGTTCGAAGCGGGGTGCATCGAATTTCTGCGCTAAATAATCGGCTACCATGAAGCCAATATTGTGGCGAGTATTTGCGTACTCAGGGCCGATATTGCCTAAGGCAAGAACCAAAAACTTCATAGAATTAGGGAATTACCAGAATACGCCGATTTAGTAGAGGCAGGTGACTGAGGAGGGGGTAGGGCGCTGCTGATACGCAGTAAAAAAGGCGCTTCGTAAGAAGCGCCTTTTTTGTGAAAACATAAGCTTTTATTTATAGCTGCTAGTTGTGCAGTTAATTGACTTACGTAGTAGCTGATTACTTGCCAGCAGCTAGCTCGCCTTTCAGCGCGCGCGGCACGGTAACGGTCGCAATCGGAGCCTGAGCACTGGTGAGAATAGTGTAGTTGTTAGGCTGCACTGCACTCACTTTGATGGACTTACCTAGCTCCAGAGTGCTGATGTCTACTTCTACGTAGTCGGGCAGGTTTTCGGCCGAAGCTTTCACTTTCAGCTTGCGCAGCTTGCTGGCCAGCTTGCCACCAGCCAACACGCCCGGCGAAACACCTACGTATTTAACGGGGATGTCCATCTTTACTTCTTTGCCGTCCTCAATTTCCAGAAAGTCAACATGCAGCAGCATTTCGTTAACCGGATGAAACTGAGCTTCCTGCACGATGGCGCGGTACTGGGTGCCTTCAACGTTTAGCTCCACAATGTGCGCTTCGGGGGTATACAGCAATTCGCGGAACAGAATCGCGGGCACTGAGAAGTGCACCGTGTCTTTGCCACCATACAGTACGCATGGCACTTGCGCGTCGAGGCGCAGCGCCTTAGCGTCTGTCTTGCCGAGATTCGCTCTTTTAAACCCTACAATCTCCAGGCTTTTCATAAAAGAAGTTGGTTTGGAATGAATTAGCCGCTCAGCATCCTTTGCCGAAACGGGCCGCAAAGGTAGGAATTATGATTTGAAAATCAAAGGTCTACTCTTTTATTGCCGTGCTCTATTGCTGCTTAATGCGCACCATGTTGTGCCCGTAAGCACAAGCGTTTGGTGCCGCCCTACCCCCCCTTCCTAGCTAAAGAGCGAACTGATGCTCTCGTGCGTCACCACATTGTGAATAGCTTGCGCAAACAGCGGCGCCAGCGAAATCACCCGAATCTTGTCGTTCACTTCCCGTTGCGGAATGGTATCAGTCGTAATCAACTCTGTGAGCACGGAGGCGCGAATGCGCGCGTGCGCGGGCCCCGAAAGCAGTGGGTGCGTGACCACAGCGCGCACCGACTTGGCGCCGCGCTCCATCACTAATTCGGCGGCTTTGCAGATGGTGCCAGCGGTGTCTACCATATCATCCACGAATACAACGTCCATGCCCTTCACGTCGCCGATGACTTGCATGGAGGCGATTTCATTAGCCCGCAGGCGCATCTTGTCGCAGACTACAATTTCGGCCCCAAACTTCTTGGCGAAGGCCCGGGTGCGCACTACCCCCCCTACGTCGGGCGAGGCAAAAATAAGGTTTTCCAAATTCAGCGACTTGATGTAGGGCGCCGTGACGGTGGCCCCGTCGAGGTGGTCGACCGGAATATCAAAGAAGCCTTGGATTTGGCCGGCATGCAGGTCGCAGGTCATCAGGCGGTCGGTACCCACACTCTGGATGATGTTGGCTACCACTTTGGCCCCGATGCTCACGCGCGGCTTGTCCTTACGGTCTTGGCGAGCGTAGCCCATGTAGGGCATCACGATGTTGACCTTGTGAGCCGAGGCGCGCTTACACGCATCCACCATCAGCATTAGCTCCATCAGGTTTTCGGAGGGCGGAAAGGTGCTCTGGATAAGAAAGACCTCGCAGCCACGGATACTTTCATCGAAGCTTGGGCCTAATTCATTGTCGGCAAAGCGCTGGAGCGTGAGCTGACCCAGAGGCTTGCCAAAGGCCTCGGCAATCTTGCGGCCAAGCTCCTGCGAGGCGCTACCAGCAAACAGTTTAACGTGCGGTTCCATAGAGGAAGATAAAAACGAAAACGCCTACCCCCTGTAGTTACGCAGTGCCTACTACCGCTGAGCTATTAACTCTGGCGAGAGAAGAAGCTGCACAAACCCAAGAGTCTAGGCGAAGCGGAGGAGAAATAAAACGCGAAAGGCGCCGGCTTGCTCCCGGATGGGAGAAGCCAGCGCCTTTGCTAAAGTTATCGAGCATTGTCGAAGTTGTCCGACCAGGGCTCGAACCTGGACTTTCTTGAATCAAAATCAAGCGTGTTGCCAGTTACACCATCGGACAATTTCCCGGCGGGCGGTGTGCCGTTCGGGGCTGCAAAGGTACTAAAAGAATAATACGAGGCAAGAGGTACGATAAATTTTTTTTAGTGAGGTTAGCTTCGGCTAGCACCGCGGGGGTAACAAGCGCCGGTGTTTTGAAGGAAAAACCAGTAGGCAAGCGGAAGCTGACCATGCAGCCAGGCTGCTTTGAAAAGCCCGGTTTGAATCGTACTTTTGCACCCTCAAAACTGTAGTAACTTAGTAAAACCTAGTAAAAACCCAACCAAATGGCGAATTCGGGCAAAATCACCCAAGTTATCGGCCCCGTAGTGG
>CALMOO010000477.1:3629-3847 GCA_937871705.1 uncultured Hymenobacter sp. | reverse complement strand
CTACCTACTTATTCATCCTCAGTACGCTACGGGCTACAACGCGCAGCGCGGCATTCCCGTTTGGACGAGCTGGCACGTGGGCCGCCAGGACCTTACCAAGGCCGCGCCGCGCCAAGATGATTTTCGAGCTGACCCAGCCCTACCCCGGCAATTTTACCAGGTGACGCCGCAGAGCTACTCGGGCTCGGGCTTCGACAAAGGCCACAACTGCCCCAGCG
>CALMOO010000477.1:0-3619 GCA_937871705.1 uncultured Hymenobacter sp. | reverse complement strand
CTCGACGACAACTCGGCCACCTTCCTGATGAGCAACATGGTGCCCCAGGCGCCCCAAAACAACCAGCAAACCTGGGCTCACCTCGAAGAATATACCCGCGCGCAGGTCGAGCGCGGCCAGGAAGCCTACGTGGTAATGGGCAGCTACGGCCGCGGCGGCACCGGCAAAAGCGGCCCGCAGCAAACCCTCGACCAAGGCCGCGTGACCGTGCCGGCCCACATCTGGAAAGTGATAGTATTCTTGCCCGATGGCAACGGCGATTTGCAGCGCATCAGCGCCGGCCAGGGCCGCATCGTGGCCATCGACACGCCCAACGACAACAGCATCAGCCCCCAATGGGAGCAGTATTTAACGTCGGTTGACAAGATAGAGGCGGCCTCGGGGCTGGATATTCTGAGTGCCCTACCCCCCGCCGTGCAGACGCAACTGCAAGGCGTAGTGGATAGCGGCCGGGCGCGCTAGCTTTTTTCGGCCACTGACTGGCCAGCCAGAAAGCGGCTCACTACCCGCACGTAAGCATTCCCGTAGTCTTGCTCGGGCTCGGTTTTCGCCATTTCTTCCATGGCGCCCATGTGGCCGCACTTCACCGAAAATACCTGCCGCCGCTGCCGCCGACGGGCGGCTTGCGCGGTGGCTACCGAGTCGGCCAGCGTCGTTACGGGGTCGGCGGTGCCGACGATGAGCAGCCAGGGGCAATTTACCCTGGGGGCCACTTGGGCGTAGGTGGCGGCCTCGGCGGGCAGCGTAGTGGGCCGCTCGGGCCGTACGCGCTGGTAGTAGGCCACTACGCCCTGTGGATTAGCCACGTAGCTATCCGTGATGAGGAAGTCGCAGCGGTGGGCCGCCGCTACTTTGGCCCCGAGCAAGGTACCCATCGAATAACTTATAATCCCTACCCGCTGGCGCGGCGCACGCCGCCGGGCCTCGGCTAGTGCCGTGCTTAGGTCGGTGGCAAACTCCTCGTAATACAGCCGATTTTGGTCGATGGCAAAAGCTTGGCTGTGCCCAAACCCGCGGTAGTCGAACAGCAGCACTTGGTAGCCGGCCGCGGCCAGCGCCCGCGCCTGGTAAATAAAGGACGACATATTACCCGAGTCGGAGCCGGCCAAGACCATGGTGGTGTGCTGGTCGGCCGCGCCGGCTAGCGGCGCTACCAGCCAAGCGGCTAGGTGCACATGGTCGGGCGTGGTCAGGGTCAGGTTTTGGTATTTCAGGCCCAGCGTGTCGGGCTTGGCCCACCACTCGGCCCACGGCTTTATGGCCCAGGCCGAGGCAGATTGCAGAAGCAGCCAGCAGAGTACGAGGTAGCGCAGCATGTGAGTACGGGTTAAAAAGCAAAAAGCCAAGGCACTATGCCCTGGCTTTTTGATAGACTGCTATTCAGCAATGTAGTTGCACCTCCCTAAGCTTTCTACTTCACGCGGGCACTCACCACTGTTAAGGCTGGGTAAGCTGGCCCAAGGGCAGTACAAAAGAACGTCGCTTCCTCACTGGTGGGGCGGCGAATACGCAATAGCAATAGTTGATTTTTGCGTACCCACAACGTTGTATCTAGCTTCAAAGCGAGGTACGTACTGCTCTGCGTTGAGGCACCTAGTAGCTGGGCTACTTTGGCTGGGTCTTTTACGGTTATTTGGGCGAAGCCACAGTCGAGATTGCGGCCCTGCGTTTGCACCTCCACTTCTTCGGTCGCAGGGTCGTTTTTCTCACAACCAACGGTAAAAGTCAAAAGCAGCAGCAGAGTAGCTTTTTTCATAACCAAGTAGGATTTATATCTTACCCTAGATACACTCGACCGCCAGATGGTTGCAGCTTACTTGCCAAACCGCACCCCAAAAAAGTCGCCTTTGTTCCAGGTGGGGCGTTTCACGGCTTGGGCTACCTGGTAGCTTACCAAGAAATTGAACTGCACGTACTTGGCGCCGGCGGCCCAGTCGAAGGTGCCCCCCGTGAAGTTGTCCTGCGGCTTGTGGTAGGTGAGGGCGCGCCACTGCTGCACGGTTTCGCTGAGATTGTTTTTGCCGTCGGCCGTTTTGTTGCCATACTTGATGTGCAGGGCCGGCACGCCCTGCACCACGAAGCTGTACTGGTCGCTGCGGATGAAGCGGTTTTGGGTCGGCTCGGGGTCAGGCTCCACGTCCAGCTTGAGGTAGTCGGCGGCGCGCTTCACCTCAGTCATCAGCGAAGAGTGGTCGGCGCCGAGCGGCACCACGGCCAGCAGCGGCGCAATGAGGGTAGGCATGTCGGTGTTGACATCGGCCACCAGCGCCGTTTTGGGCACCGTGGGGTACTTGGCAAAATACGTTGAACCAATCAGGCCCATTTCCTCGCCCGTCACCAGCACGAAGAGGATGGAGCGCCGGGGCCGCTGCTTCAGCCCGGCGTAGAGGTTGGCTATTTCGAGCACGCTGGCTACGCCAGTGGCGTTGTCGTGGGCGCCGTTAAAGATGGAGTCGCCGTTGATGGGCGCCCCTACCCCCAGGTGGTCGAGGTGGGCGCTGTGCACCACGTATTCGTTCTTAAGTACCGGGTCCGAACCCGTGATTTTGCCCACCACGTTGTAGCTGTCCACATCCTGGTAGCGGCTGCGGTAGCGGGCGCTGAGGCGGCCGGGTAGCGGCAGTGACGCCGCCCTACCCCCTCGCAAAGCGCTCAATGCCTTAGCGGTATCGCTGGTCGCGCCGGCAAAAAGCTGCTGCAGCGTAGCCGCGCTAATGGAGCCCACTAGCTGCGCCGAGCCCAGCGCGTAGCTGCGCGATACGCCCACCTGCCCATCGGGCCCCAGGGCGCTTACTACCCCCTTTGGAAACTCCAACGGCTTGGCATCGGCATGGGCGGCGGCCAGCAGCACGCCCACGGCGCCGTGCCGAGCGGCGGTTTCGAGCACCGTGCGCAAGTCGCCGAAATACTGGCGCTCATTGTCGCCGAATTGCCGCACCGGCTGGCGTGTCAGCACCACGATTTTGCCCTTGGCATCGATGCCGGCATAGTCGTCATACTTCAGCTCGGGGGCCGAAATGCCGTAGCCCGCAAATACCAGCGGCGCATCGGCCACCGCTACGGCGGGCTGGCCAGGGCTGGGGTACACCGTGATGGCGGTGCCGTAGGCCAGCGGCTGGGCCGGGCCGCTGGCCGGCTGGTAGCTGAGCGCAGCGCCCGGCTCGACAAAGGCGCGGCGCAGGCGCACGGTCTGGGTGAACGTGCCCTTGTCGCCGGCGGGCTGCACCCCAATTTTCTTGAACTGGTCGGCCACGTAGTCCACGGCCAGCTGGTAGCCGGGCGTGCCGGGCAGGCGGCCGCGCAGGCGGTCGTCGGCCAGGTAGCGCACGTGCGCTTCGAGGGCGGCGGGCTGCACGGTTTGCAGGGCCGCCGCCACAGGGGGGGGTAGGGCCAGGGTTTGGGCCGTAGCGGCCTGGGTGGCGAGTAGGCCGGCGGCCACCAGCAGCTTAGTTGACAAATTCATGTAGAACAGTTATTTACAGATGCATACCAAGACGCCAAGTAGCGCATAGCGACATCCTTAGTAATAGTTATTGCTGCCCGATTAGGTTTCGGTCAGCACCGTTTTAAAGCCCGCCAGCTTGCCCGCCGCATCGCGGCCCAGGGCGTAGGCGTGCAC
>CALMOO010000476.1:2294-9968 GCA_937871705.1 uncultured Hymenobacter sp. | reverse complement strand
GCCTATCTGTTGCCCCCGTTGCTATGCGACCTGACGCCATTCCGGAACTATCCTTGCCCGAGTTGGCCCAGCGCCACGTTTTCCAGCACCCGGATATGTTGGCTTATTCCCTAGCGACCATTTCGCCGAGCGCGGCCTTGCTGAACGTCCCTTTTCGGCTGGGCTCTTACTGCATTAGCTTATGCCACCAAGGAAGCACGGAGTTGCGCATCGACCTAACTCAATATCGCGTGCAGCCCCATTCGTTACTGGTACTCGCTCCGGAAGTGGTGCGCACTTGGCAGCGCCAGTCCGCCGACTATGAAGCCGTGGCGCTGTTTTTTACCGAGGCCTTTTTCCTGCACGGCAGCGCTGCAGCCACGCTGCTGCGGCACGCGCCTTTTTTACGGGCCGGTGCGCCCCCGGTGCTGCCGCTGCTCCCCGCAGAAGCCGCCGCCATCGGGCAGGTGCTCGAAGCGGTGCGGCAGCTGCTGACCGGGGCGAGCGCGCACAAAGCCGCTATAGTTCGCCACTACGCCCACATTCTGGTGCACTTGGTGGCCGACTGCTACGAGCGGTACTTGGCCACCCAGGCCATCAAGCCATCGCCCGAACTGGTAGAGCGGTTCAAGCAACTGGTGCGGGCGCACTACCTCCAGCGGCGCTTGGTTCAGGAATACGCCGACCTGCTGTGCGTCACGGCCAAGCACCTAAGCGAAACCGTAAAAGCGGCCACCGGCCGCCACGCCAGCGCGTGGATTGCTGACCTCGTGGTGCTGGAAAGCTGCCTGCAGCTGCAACAAACGACCCGCAGTAGCACCCAGGTGGCGGAAGCGCTGCACTTCAGCGACGCCTCCGCATTTGGCAAATTCTTTCGACGGCACACGGGCCTCACTCCGGCCGCGTACCGCCGCCAGGTGCCACAATAGCCGGGCGAAGTCCCGTAATTCGAACCAGATAGCCCGTCTAAATGGCCTTGGTTAGCCCCAGGCGAGCCGACACCTTTGCAGCACCTTTTTTAGCTGGGAGTTCGCGCGGGCGAGACTGTTCCCGGTTAGCGAAGTTGAGGAATATCTTCCTGCGAACGCAACGCCATCTACCATGAACAGAATACTAGGAATTAATGGGCCGGCGGTCTCCGCCATCGGGCTGGGCTGCTACGGCATGTCGGGCGCCTACGGCCCCGCCGATGAGCCGACCGCCATCGCCACCATTGAGCGGGCCTTGGAGCTGGGGCACAACTTTTTAGATACAGCTGACTTCTATGGCACGGGCCACAACGAACGCCTGATTGGGCGAGCCATCCGAGGCAAGCGCGACCAAGCCTTTATCTCGGTCAAAAGCGGCCAGCTGCTAGTGCCAGGCCCAAATAAGACCGTTTTGATAGGGCCGGTAAACGGCCGCCCGGATTATCTGCGTAATGCGGTGCTCTACAGCTTGGAGCGCCTGGGCACCGACTATATTGACCTTTACGGCACGGCCCGCGTGGACCCGCAGGTGCCCATTGAGGAAACCATCGGGGCCATAGCCGAACTGGTGCAGCAGGGCCTCGTGCGCTACATCGGCCTGTCGGAAGCCTCGGCGGCTACCATCCGTCGAGCGGCGGCGGTGCACCCTATCACGGCTCTGCAAATGGAGTATTCGCTCTGGAGCCGCGAGCTGGAAGCCGAGGTGCTGCCCACGCTGCGGGAGCTGGGCATTGGCTTGGTCGGGTACTCGCCGCTGAGTCGAGGCCTGCTCAGCGGCGCATTCAAGGCGCCTGCTGACGTGCAAGACTATCGCCAGCATATGCCGCGCTTCCAGGGCGAGAACTTCCTTAAAAACCGGCAACTAATCGACCAACTCGAAACGCTGGCCGCGGCCAAGGGCTGCTCGCCTTCCCAATTGGCCATTGCCTGGGTGCTGGCCCAAGGCAAGGATATCATCACCATTCCCGGCACCAAGCGCCCGGAGCGGCTCGAAGAGAACCTCGCCGCCGAGCAGGTGCGTCTCACGGCCGACGACCTGCGCAACCTCGAAGCGATAATGCCAGCTGGCAGCGTGGCAGGCACCCGCTACCCGGCAAAGGCCATGCAGCACTTAAACAACTAAAGCAAGTTTGTCAGAGTCAGGGGGCTGTCCGATTGTCGGGCCGTTTTCCTAAAGCAGGAGGGCTGACTAACAGGCAAAAAGCGTTTGTTAGTAGCCGCCTGCTATAGTTATCTGGATAGTCTAAAACCTCTTAAGAGTTGCGGAGTCAACCGTGGCCTTGGTCAACGTTTCTAAGCGGGGTTTTCTATTCCTACGCTCGTGCTACCAAAGTGGCGGCCTTCCTAGCCTCGGCCGAGGCCAGCTTCATTAATGGGCAGCACCTAGCCGTGAACGGCGGTAACCGCCACCAAGCGGCAAAGGGCGTTCCCAGAAATGAGCCACAGTAGAGGGGGCTGGTCGAAGGCCAGCTTGTAATGGGCCTAGTAGCCGGCTGTTGGGATGGCCTGCTGAGCAAAGCAAATTCGGCCTTTTAAACAAAGTACTCCGGCGAGGAGTAGCCTAATTTTGTACTACCAAGTAGCCCTTCCCGCCAAAGTAAGCAGGCTAGCCCGCCCGTAACCGCAACCCCCAATGACTGGCAAGCAACTCAATCGCTACGCAGAAATGGTCATCGTCTGCCACGGCGACCGGCGCTACGGGAGCGAGATAACCTTTGAGGATAATGTCTTGGTCAGTGTGCTGGCCGGCGAGTTGAAAGTGGTGCAGGCCGACCGCACTCACTACTGCGGAGCGGGCGAAACGGTGCTGTTGCCCCGCAAGCAGCCCGCAACTTTTTTGAAGTATCCCAAAGATGGCGTCGCGTATCAGGCCGTGGTGCTGAAGCTGCCCACGGCCGTGGTGCAGGCGTATTACACGCAGAACACCCCTTCGCCCGCCCTTTCTGTGGCTCCTGGCGTTATGCTTTTTCCTAAAAGCACGTTGTTACAGAGCCTGTTTGCTTCTTTGTTGCCCTACCTCGAGCTGGAATACCGCTTGCCGGAAAAGGTCCTGGCCGTGAAGGTAGCGGAGGTAATCGAGGTGCTGCGCAGCCTCGACCCGCAGAGCGACGGAGTACTGGCCGACTTCGCCGAGCCCGGCAAACTGAACCTGGTCGAGTTCATGGAAGCGAACTACATGTTCAATATCTCCCTGACCAAGTTCAGCTACCTGACGGGCCGCAGCCTCACCACCTTTAAGCGTGACTTTAAAAAAGCGTTTCAGTTGAGTCCCCAGCGCTGGCTCACGCAGAAACGCTTGGCGCTGGCCCATTACCAGCTGGCGGAAAAAAAGAGAAAGCCCGTGGAGCTGTACCTGGAGGTCGGCTTTGAGAACCTCGCGCATTTTTCGTACGCCTTCAAAAAGCAGTTTGGCTACCCCCCAACGGCCGTGGTGGGACACGGAATGGAACACCAACTAGCTGCTGGCTAAAACCGCCAGCCACCAACGCTTCGCCAGTAGCTAGGCTACCCGTCACGAGCAGCGGCTCCTCAGGCGTTCCCTACTCCCCGTATTCGTTACAAGTACTTAAAGGGCATTAGTAAGTGTCTTACTATCAAGCCTATGCACTTTGCTAAGTTGTCCGGTCGGAAGAATTCCATCGGCTCTTTTTTTTACCTCCATCCACGTAGTGCACCCCATGAAGTCAGCATTGGTCACCGGCGCAAACAAAGGCATCGGCCTGGAAGTCGCCAAACAGCTCGCCCAGCAGGGCTATTTTGTCTACCTCGGCAGCCGCAACCTGGAAAGCGGCCAAGCCGCGGTGGAACAGCTCCGGGCCACCGGGCTCGCTACCCTCGAAGCCGTGCAATTAGACGTTACCAGTCCCGAATCTATCCAAGCGGCCCGGGCCACCATCGGCGAAAAAACGCCCGTCTTAGATGTGCTGGTCAACAACGCTGGTATCAGCGGGGGGAGCTTCCAGCCGGTTCGGCACGCCACATTGGAGCAGTTCCGGACCGTATTTGAAACCAACGTGTTCGGGGTGGCCGGGGTCACGCAGGCGTTCCTCGACCTGCTGGAGAAGGCGCCGCAGCCGCGCATCGTCAACGTAAGTACGGCCATGGCCTCTTTGACGCTGTACTTCGACCTCGATAATCCTAATTCCGCCTACCGGCTACCAGTGTATCAAGCGTCAAAAACGGCCCTGAACATGTACACCGTCAACCTGGCCTACGAGTTGCGCGACACGGCCTTCAAGGTTAATGCCGTCTGCCCGGGCTATACCCAAACCGACTTCACGGGCCACCAAGGCACCAGTACGGTCGAGCAGGCCGGGCAACGCATTGTGAAGTACGCGCTATTGGACCTGAACGGACCCACCGGCCAGTACTTCAGTGAGGAATACTTTCCCGCCCCCGCCACGTGCCCGTGGTAAGCCATTAAAGCAATGTCATAGTACATCTGGCTGCAGTGCGTACCAAATCGAACTAAGCAATAACTTCATAGAAAACCTAAACCAATGAAGTTTGGGCTTTTATATGGATACACCAGTTGGCGCTCCGGTACCTAGCTCTGTGTCCTATCCCCTGCATTGATGGGCGGCCCTCAATGCCCGCCATCGCCAGGCATTGGATGCCCAACTCCTCTTGCCTTGACCGCTGTCAGGCAAGAGGAGTTGGGCACCGCCATTAGTGCTTGTCCTGAGTCGGCGGCCACCGCCGCCTACCGCACGGCGCTGCTTCAGCAGCCACCCGTGCTTACCGCCCTCACAGCCGTTATCTCCGGCCGGCCAGCCCGGGGCTTGGTCAACCGCTTTATGCTGAACGTGGACCAGCCGGGTCGGCTGTAGCGGCCTACTCGCGCGCCTACCAAGTAGGTAAAGCACTAGTAGCGGCCGCCCGGCTGGTGGGCGAGCCGGGCTTTGCTGCACACTGGGCCGGGCGGGCGCGAGCACTACCGGCCGCAGAACTAGTGCGCCAGCTGGCCCTGGAGCTATACCAAGCCTTGGCGTAAGCGAGTGAATATTTCTAGCAACACCCTAGCCATAGACTCCCCGCTGCCCCGGCTAATCGCCAGCCGAAAACAGCCCTTTTCAAGCTATCACCGTACTGTCCGGCCAGGCCGTGCTACTCTCGCCTTCAGCCAGCAGCACGGTCTACGCTGCGCGCAACGTGAAGTAGCTTGCCCAGCCGAGATAAACGCCGAAATGAATTTGTAATCTGCTCGCCTGTTTTGCTCAAAAACCCCCTTTATCTACTGCACATGCCCACTATTTTCATTACCGGCGCTTCGTCCGGGCTAGGCAAAGCCACTGCTAAACTGTTTGCCGAGCGGGGCTGGCACGTGATTGCTACCATGCGCCGCCCGGAGCGCGAAACTGAGCTGGCGCAACTGCCGGGCGTGTCCCTGCTGCCGCTGGACGTAACCGACTCGGCCCAGATTGACGCCACTGTGCAGCAGGCCATTGCCCTGCATACCATCGACGTGGTGTTCAACAATGCGGGCTACGGCCTCATCGGGGCACTGGAATCCTTGTCGGACGAGCAGATAACTCATCTACTGAATACCAACCTACTGGGCGTCATCCGGGTAACCAAGGCATTCCTTCCTCACTTGCGGGAAAAGCGGTCGGGCCGCATCATCAGTACTACGTCCATCGGGGGGCTGATTGCCTTTCCGCTGTACTCAATTTACCACGCCGCCAAGTGGGCCGTTGAAGGCTGGAGCGAGAGCATGTCGTTCGAGCTGGCGCACCACAACATTGGCATAAAAACGGTGTCGCCGGGCGGCATTGCCACCGATTTTACGGGCCGCTCGCTACAAGTTGCCGAGCATCCGGCCTACGCCGACCTGTTGCAGAAATTGCTGGCCAGCCAGGGTAGTGAGCAGCAGGCGCACTTCTCCTCGCCCGAGGCGATTGCCGAAGTAGTCTACGAAGCCGCAACCGACCAGAAGGACCAGCTCCGCTACCAGGCCGGGGCCGATGCCGTCGCTATTTATGCCCGGCGACTGGCCGCCGGCCCCGAAGCATTTCGGCAAGGGGTAGCAACCCAGTTCGCCTAGCCCCTATCTACTCCCCTTTTACTAAATTATTGGCACCTTAATGTTTGCACTGGCCCTTTATGCTACGCAACTAGGCTGAACTGGGGTGACCACGCTGTAAAAACAACTCACCGGGGAGGGACCAATAAGGCTCCTCCCCGGTGAGTTGTTTTTACAGTGTAGCCATATCAATCACGAAGCGGTAGCGCACATCGCCCTTGAGCATGCGTTCGAAGGCCGGATGAATGTCTTTGATGTCAATTAGTTCGATGTCGGACACGAGGTTGTGCTCGGCGCAGAAGTCGAGCATCTCCTGCGTTTCGGGTAGGCCACCCGCTCCGGAGCCGGTTACGGTCTTGTTGCCATTGGCGAGGCTGAAGGACGATACTTGCAGAGGGGCTAGCGGCATCCCCACGTTGATGTAGGTGCCGTTGGTGCGCAGCATCGGTAGGTAGAGGTTAATGTCGTGGTCGGCGGCCACCGTATCGAGAATGAAGTCGAACTGGCTCGTGGCAGCGGCCACCTCGTCTGGGTTCTTCGTCACGATGAAGTGGTGCGCCCCCAATGCCTTCGCATCTTCGCGCTTGGCCTCGGAGGTGCTGAGCACCGTCACTTCGGCCCCGAAGGCCACGCCAAATTTGACGCCCAGGTGCCCGAGGCCCCCCAGGCCCACAATAGCCAGCCGGTGGCCAGGGCCGACTCCCCAGCGGCGCAGGGGCGAGTAGGTGGTGATGCCGGCGCACAGCAGCGGGGCCACCGCCGCCAGGTCGAGCTTCTCAGAAACGCGGTGGGCGAAGTCTTCGTGCACCACGTTGTGGTTGCTGTAGCCGCCGTAGGTGGGTAGCCCATCGTGGCCGGTGCTGTTATAGGTCTGTACGGGGCTCACCTGACAAAACTGCTCTTGGCCATTTTCGCAGTCGGCGCAGTGGCGGCACGAGTCCACCATCACGCCCACGCCAGCTAGGTCGCCTACCCTGAATTTTTGGGCGTGCGCCCCCACGGCGATAATACGGCCCACCAATTCGTGGCCCGGCACCATGGGGAAATTACCTGGTCCCCACTCGTTTTTGAGCAGGTGCCAATCGGTGTGGCACACGCCGCAATAGAGAATTTGAATTTGTACGTCGTGAGGCCCTAGGTCGCGGCGCTCGAAAATCCAAGGAGCCAAGTCGGAGTCCGCACTGTGGGCGGCGTAGCCTTTAGCAGGTAGCATATAGGTAGCTGGTTTGAGTTGGTAGAATGACCCGGCAAAGGTCCTGCCGCTCGCCCCGCTCCGCTAAGCGAATATCCCACCCAAACTTGCGTATTTCCAACCAGCCTTATTCAGGCACCGGCCAGCGGGGTAGTAGCGCGCCGAAAAGCGTTGGGCGACGTGCCGGCGTGCTTACGGAAGAAGTGGTTGAAGTACGTAGGGTCGGCAAAGCCCAGCGCCTCGGCCACGTTGGCAATCGGCCAAGCGGAGTGACGTAGCAGACGCTGGGCTTCCTGAACGATGCGCTCGGCAAGGTGGGCGCTGGCCGGGCGGCCCGTTGCCTCGCGCAGCACCCGACTCAGGTAGTTGACGTGCACGCCCAGCTGCTGGGCGCAGGCCTCGGCCGTGTGCAGGCGCAGAGGCTGGCCGGGCGCGGGCACTGGAAACTGCGACTCCAGCAGCTGCAGAAACTGGCTGGCCAGCCGGCTGGCGGCGGTAGGGACGGCCAGGGG
>CALMOO010000476.1:0-2284 GCA_937871705.1 uncultured Hymenobacter sp. | reverse complement strand
GGCCAGGGGTGGGCGCTCGGGCTGCAGGCGTAGGGCCTCGTGCAGCAGGAGGTGCACATGCGTGCGCAGCAAGTCGAGCCGGTAGCGGTAGGTGGAGGCTACCTCGGCCAGCAGCCGCTGGAACAGCTGTTTGAGAAACGTTGCTTGCTCGTCGGTAAGCAGTAGCACAGGGCTAACACCGAGCTGAAACAGGGGCGAGTCCAGCCAGGGCACGCCGTAGCCGGGGCTGGCCAGAAACTCGCTGGTAAACAGGCAGCAGTAGCCGCTCAGCGGTGTAATGGGCGTGCAGGCGTAGGGCGAAAGCGGGTTGTAAAGCAGCAGGGCCGGGCCGGCGAGGCGCAGCGAATGCCCGGCATAGTCGAGCTGGGTGGTGCCACCTAGGTAGAGACTGATGTGGTAAAAATCGCGGCGGCCGTAGGGCAGCGCCTGCGTATTTGCCTCGGTGGCAATGGGAAAAGCGTAGAACGACTGCGGCTGCTCGGCCTGCTCGGACGGCAGGTGCGGCCGCAGGTACTGCGCGTGGAACTGGGCTAGGGACTCGCGGGGCGGCATCGGCTGAAGTAGAATAGCACCTTATTAAGTGCGACGCTGCTAGTTTGGTTTACCATAGTAACCTGGGTTGACGCCTTAGTGGCCCGCTACACGGCCAGTCGCCTAGGCCCGTGAAGGTCGCCCGCACATTGGAGCCCGCCAGATAGCCTATGCGGGCGTATCACGCGTCAGGTAGTTGCGTATAGACCCGGTAGTCTATTTATTGTTTTATGTCTGCTAGTCCCTTCGCCGAGTTTTACCTTCTGCCAGAGGACACGCCGGCCGCGCCGCCCGCCGCAGGGCAATTCCGAGTGTTCGACGTGGCCGAACTGATGGCCACCTATCCCAGCCGCGCCCCGCTGAGCTTTGGCCGGCGGCCGTTCTACAAAATCAGCCTGGTGCGAGGCCGCAGCCGGGTGGAGTACGGCGACCAAGCCCTCGACTTCGACGGGCCGGGCTTGTGGTTTGCCAGTTCGCAGGCACCTTACCGCTGGCATCCGCACGACGCCGCGCAGGTGGGCTACCTGTGTGCCTTCACCGAGGAGTTCTTTCTACCGGGGCCGGGCCGCATGGCGCTTGCCGCGCTGCCCCTGTTTCGGCCGGGCGCGTGCCCGGTGCGGGCGCTGAATGAGGAGCAGTACGGCACCCTAGCCACTATTTTTGAGAAGATGCAGCAGGAGTACGCCTCAGACTACGCTTTCGGCGCCGAACTGCTGCGGGCGTATCTACTGGAGTTGATTTACTACGGGCAGAAACTGTGGCCGGCCGCCACTGCGCCCGCCGCACCCTCAGCGGCAGCGCGGCTGGCAATCCAGTTTGCGGAGCTACTAGAGCAGCAGTTTCCGCTACTCGTGCCGGGCCGGCCGCCGCTGCACTCGGCCCGCGACTACGCCGACGCGCTGGCCGTGCACGTCAACTACCTGAACCGGGTACTCAAGGAGCAAACCGGGCACACCACCACTACCTTGCTAGCACGCCGCCTAGCCCAGGAGGCGAAGCTGCTGCTGCGGCAGTCTGACTGGACCATCGCCGAGATTGCTGATAGCCTTAACTTTACCGATACATCGCACTTTTGCCGATTCTTCCGCCGGGCCACCCACATCGCGCCCGGCGACTTTCGGGCCGCGCGCCTGGTTTGAATTATACCGTAAGTGGGTTGATTAGGGCTGTGCTTCTGGGAGTAGGCCGCTGGACCTTTGCACTGGAAATCTTCCGCTCCCCATTCCCCCAGACCAGCGCATGAATTTTTTTGTAACGGGCGCCTCCGGCTTCATTGGCTCGGCCGTGGTGCAAGAACTCCTGCAAGCCGGGCACCAGGTACTGGGCCTGGCCCGCTCCGACGAAGCCGCCCAGGCCCTGACCACCGCCGGAGCGCAGGTATGCCGCGGCGACCTACATGACCTGGCAAGCTTGCAGCGCGGCGCTGCCGAAGCCGATGGCGTGGCCCACCTGGCCTTCAACCACGATTTTTCGCAGTACCAAGCTGCCGCCACTGCCGACCAGCAGGCCATCGAGGCCCTAGGCCGTGTGCTGGCCGGCTCCAATCGCCCGCTGGTCGTGACCACGTCCCTTGGCGGGTTTGCCCTAGGCCGCCCGGCTACCGAAGCGGACAGCCCTGCCCCCGGCCTGCGCACATCCGAGCCGACGGCGCTGGCCCTGGTGCCTCAGGGAGTGCGGGCGCTGGTGGTACGCCTGGCCGGCTCGGTACACGGCGAAAGCGACCACGCCTTCGTGCCTGATTTTATTAAGCTGG
>CALMOO010000475.1:1556-11557 GCA_937871705.1 uncultured Hymenobacter sp. | reverse complement strand
GGGGTAGGCGTTGCCGAAGGCACTGGCGCAGCAGCCGTAGGCGCCGGCGTAGCTGCCACAACAGCCGGAGCAGCGGGCACCACTGGGGCCAGGCTTGCATGGTTGCTGCGCACCAAAATGGCGGCAAACTCAATACAAAAGCCAATTACCAGCAGAATGGGCCCGAGCGTAAGACCCAGAAAACCTTCGCCGTAATCAGCTTTGTCGAGCATCATGGTAATAAAGCCGACGGCCAGCACGGCCATGCCAGCCCACATGAGGCGGTAGTTGCGAGGCCCAAAAGCGAAGCGTGGAGCCGGAGTTACAGGTTGCATAGTTTTCAATTATCGATTAACAATCATCAATCATCAAGGGGCAATTAGCAGCTATCAAAATCAGTAGGAGTTGCTGATTGGTAACTGATGCTTGATAAGTGACTTAATACAGCTCGTCGAGCGAAACGCCCAGGTACTTATTCACGGCCCGATACGAGCTGAGAAAGCCAATAACGGTGCCCAGGCCCACTACTATCGCTAGTAGCAGGCCAGTGAGCCGGTCGTCGCGCAGTAGCTTCAACTCAGCTAGTTCGAGGTAAGCGTATTGTAGCAGCGCCAGCAGCACCAGCGCCGCCAGCAAGCCGCTGGCAAAGCCTTGCCAGGTAGCCCGCCGCAGAAATGGCCGCTGAATAAAGAAACGCGTCGCGCCCACCAGTTGCATCGAGCGAATCAAAAACCGCTGCGAATACAGCGCCAGCTTAATCGTGTTGTTAATCAGCACCACTACCACAATCACCAGCACCACCGCAAAGCTTACCAGCACCAAACTCACCTTCGTCAGGTTCTGGTTGATGCTGTCGAAGAGGGTTTTGGGATATTGCACCTCAAACACACCACGCTGGCTGCTCAGGCTGCGGCTCAGCAGCCGCAGGTGGGTAGTATCGGTGTATTCGGGTCTGATTTTTAAGGCGTAAGCATCGCGCAGCGGATTGTCATCCAGGAAAGCGCGGTAATCTTCGCCGGTGCTTTGCAGCAGCTGCCGGGCACCTTCCTCCTTGCTCACAAAATACACCTGTGGCCGGCCATTGCTAACGGCCACGTAGGGCTGGTGCTCCAAGTCCTGCTGCAAGCGCAGCAGCTCGGTTTCGGGCAGGTCGCGCTCGAGGTACACCTGCACTTCCAGGTTTTCGCGCACCCGCTCCGACAGCTTGTGCGCGTGCAGCAGCAGCAGCCCAAACAACCCGATTACCACCAAGGCCAGCGTGATGCTAAATACCACGAGCAGGGTAGGGTAGGAGCCAAGTTTCTTTTTGCGGCGCGTCGGCATAGGGGCGCAAAAGTACGTTGCGCTCAACTTGAAATGAAGGAATGGCCCGCGGAGTGCGTAACTACTGAGCCGCCAAGTAGGCCTTAATACTGCGCTGCAGCTCCCGCGCCTTCTGCCCCGTATCGTGGTAGAGCGCCAAAATATCTTGAATGCCCGCGCCGTGGGCCAGGTAGTTTTGCATAGGCAGCTGCTGCATCACGGCCACCAAATTGCGGTGGTCGGGCTGCAAGTGCTGGTCGAGGTAGGGCCCGATGGCCTGGCGCTTGGTGTCGCTAAAAGCCGTCGCGTTGTCCTTCAGGTTGGGCGTAGTGCGCTCGTAGTAACTAAGAATTTTGTTGAGCAACTCTTCTTCCTCCACAATGCCCAACGCTCCCGAAAGCTTTAAGCCATCAAAGCGGGAGCTGTTGGGCTGAAACGAAGTGGCGTTGGTAAGCGTCCAGTTGTAGCTATTAACACTATCGGCCTGCAAGCTGCTGGCTGACAGATTTTTAAAATAACGTAGGCCACGCGCTTGCTCTACATAGCTCGCCGAATCCTGCTTTATTTCCCGCAAGTCCTCAGTCAAATCCTGCTGCAACCCAACCAGAAACTGATGCTCCCGCGCCCGGTCGTGCCGGTGCTCCTGCCAGCTGTGCAGCCACAGCGACAGCGTAATGGCAAACACGATAATGGCTATTTCCAGCAGCGTCTCGCCCACGCGGCCGCGCCAGGTGTGCTGCTCGTGTGCGTGCTCGGCCATGCCCAAAGCTTTTTTGCCGTGTTTTTTAATAAGGTCAACTTCAATCATAGCCTTGGCTTTTCCGTGTCAGGTTAGCGCAAAAGTAGGCGGAAAGCAGTGTGGCTAAGCTGGTGGGTTCGAGAATTTGAAGGGGGTAGGGACCAGTCGAATACGGTGCCAAGTGCCTGCTACTGAGCTGGTGCTTCGGTTATGCCATTCAGCATGCGTGCCTTGCCCGGCAGCGTTTTGAAGCGTTCCTTACCAAGCGCCGCGGCGGGCTCGGGCACCCAGTGGTGGCGCCCGCCCGCGCGCTCGTCGTTAAATTCTGTGGGGATGTTGCCAGACTCGGTGCGCTCTTTCCAGGTCAGGTGCTGGGTGCCGTCGTCGCTGCGCTCCATCGTGATGCACTGCTCCACGGGGCACACCAGCGAGCACAGGTTGCAGCCCACGCAGTTCTCCTCGATAATGGCGGGCACCCGCGTGCCGGCTTGCAGCCGAATGGCCTGGTGCGCGCCGTCTTCGCAGGCCGTGTAGCAGAGCTGGCAACCAATGCACTTGTCCTCGTTGATGTTGGCCGTGACCTTGTATTTCATATTCAGGTCTTCCCAATGCAGCACGTTGGGCAAAGCGCGGCCCACCATCTGGTCAATGGTCGCGAAGCCCTTTTCGTCCATGTACTGCGAGAGCCCAGCCGTCATTTCCCGGATAATGCCGAAGCCAAAGTGCATGGCCGCCGTGCACACCTGCACCGCACTGGCGCCCAGCAAGATGTGCTCCACCGCATCGCGCCAGTTCTCGATGCCGCCGATACCCGAGATGGGCAGCTTGATGTCGGGGTGCTGCGCGCAGTTCTTCACCATATTCAGGGCAATGGGCTTCACGGCCGGGCCGCAGTAGCCGCCGTTGGTGCCTTTGCCATCTACGAGGGGGTAGGGAGCAAAGTGGTCAATATCGACGCCCACAATGCTTTGGATGGTGTTTATCAGCGAAATAGCGTCGGCCCCAGCGCGCCGCGCCGCCAGCGCTGGCTCCGTAATGTCGGAAATGTTGGGCGTCAGCTTCACGATGACCGGCACCTGGGCCACTTCCATCACCCACTCCACTATCATTTGCAGCACCTTGGGCTCCTGGCCCACCGCCGAGCCCATGCCGCGCTCGCACATGCCGTGCGGGCAGCCGAAGTTCAGCTCCAGCCCATCGGCCCCCGCGTCTTGCGACGCCCGCACGATGTCGTGCCACTCCTGCCGGCTCTGCACCATGAGCGACGCGATAACGGCGTGCTCAGGAAACCGCTTCTTCACTTCCTCAATCTCGCGCAGGTTGTCAGCTAGCGGCCGGTCCGATATTAGCTCAATGTTGTTGAAGCCAATCAGCCGCTTGTCGCGGTAATTCACCCCACCGTAGCGGCTCGACACGTTCACGACGGGCACGCCCAGCGTCTTCCACACCGCGCCGCCCCAGCCCGCGTCAAAGGCTTTCATTACCTGGTAGCCCGAGTTGGTAGGCGGCGCCGAGGCCAGCCAAAACGGATTGGGCGATTTGATACCAGCGAAGTTTACGGAAAGGTCAGCCATAATGCGTAGTTATATTCTGTCATCCTGAGCTTGCGCAGGACCTAAGCGCTTTTGTGTACTCAGGGAATTACTGCAAATTGTTCAGCTATCATTAGGTCCTGCGCAAGCTCAGGGTGACAGATTTTGATGATGCTACTTGCTTAAATAAGCATGTATGCCGCGCGCCGTTAGCTTAGCTTCGGCCGCGGCATTCACTACTTCCGCGCCGCCATTCCAGGCGTCGCCGGAGGCAAAATATTGAGGGTTAGTAGTTTGTCCGGTGTGCGCATTGGCCACAATGCGACCCTTGGCATCTAGCGTTAGCCCTGGGATAAGGTGCAGAAAACCAGTCTGCTTGGCCTGGCCGGTGGCCATAATCACCATGTCGCAGGGTTGCACAAATTCGGAGCCGGCTACTTCCTGCACGTGGCCATCAATAGTCTCCGTGCGCACAAAGCGCACGCCCGCCACGTAGCCGTCGCCGACTACCTCCACGGGCGCCACGTTGAACAACCCGCGCACGCCTACCCCCTTCGCTAGGTCGTACTCGAAGGCATAAGCGCCCATCTCGTCCTTGCCACGCCGGTAAGCCAGCAGCACGCTTTCGGCCCCTAGCCGCGCCGCTTCGGAGGCTGCGTCCATGGCCGTGTTGCCACCGCCTAGCACAATTACGCCACGCGGTGGTGCAACTGCCGCAGCTCGGCAATGAATTCTACAGCGCCCACGCAGTTCTTCTGGTCTTCGCCCGGCAAGCCCAGCGAACTGGTTTTACCCAGCCCGATACCCAGAAAAATAGCGTCGTAGCTAGCTTCCAACGCCGCCAGCTCTGCCCGCGAAGTAATGGGCGAGTTATACTGCACCGAATACCCAAACTGCGCCTGCAAATAGGCCATTTCGGCCAGCGCCTCTTCGTTAGTGATTTTGTAGGGCGCCACGCCGTACACCGTCAGCCCCGAAGGCTGCGCTTTGGCCTCAAAAACGTCCACCGCGTAGCCCAGCGCCCGCAGCTCGCAAGCGCACGAAATGCCGGCCGGCCCAGCGCCGATAATGGCTACCCGCCGCCCATTATCCGCACCCGGCTTAAACAAGTGCTTGCCGCTGGTAATAACCTTGGTAGTGGCGTAGCTCTGCAAGCGGCCAATCTCTATCGGTTTCACTTCCTGCAAGTTGTACACGCACGCCCCTTCGCACAGCACCTCGGTAGGGCACACTTTGCCGCAGGCATTACCAAAGTAGTTGGCCTCATAAATCGTGCGCGCCGCACCCGTTTCGTTACCTGAATTTATTTGCCGAATAAACTGCGGAATGTCAATACCCGACGGGCACGCCTGAATGCACGGCGCATCGAAGCAAAACAGGCAGCGCGAGCTTTCATACAGCGCCTCCGTGCGGTTCATCACCGGCTTAAGCTGCGCGAAGTTTGCGGCGAATTGCTGCTCGGTAGTAGGGGTAGAAAATTCGGCCATATCAAGGAGTTATAAATCAACAGAACGTCATGCTGAGCCTGCGAAGCATCTCTACCATAAATTGACCTCGACGCTTGAGTTTATTCGCGTGGTAAAGGTGCTTCGCAGGCTCAGCATGACGTTCTTTTTTTACGGCTGCCTACAATTCCACCAGTTTCTCGTACGTCTCGGGCCGGCGGTCGCGGAAGAATTGCCAGGTCGAGCGCACTTCGTCTATCATGTCGAGGTCAAACTCGGCAATCAGCAGCTCATCCTGGTCTTCACTGGCTTGGGCAATGGTCTGGCCGCGCGGGTCCACGAAATAGGACGTGCCGTAGAAGCGGCCCAGGTTCCAGGGCTTCTCTTCACCCACGCGGTTGATGCAGCCCATGAAGTAGCCATTGGCCGCCGCGTGCGCTGGCTGCTCGAGTTTCCACAAATACTGCGAGAGACCGGCTACCGTCGCCGACGGATTATACACGATTTCGGCGCCATTGAGGCCCAGCACGCGGGCGCCATCGGGGAAGTGCCGGTCGTAGCAGATGTACACACCTACTTTGGCATACATCGTCTGGAACACGGGGTAACCCAAATTGCCGGGCTTAAAGAAGAATTTCTCCCAAAAGCCGTTGGTGTGCGGAATATGGTTTTTGCGGTATTTGCCCAGGTAGGTGCCGTCAGCGTCAATCACGGCGGCCGTATTGTAGAGCACTCCCGCCGACTCCCGCTCATACACGGGCACTATCATCACCATCTGGTATTTCTTAGCGTATTCGGCCATGCGTTCGGTTGTAGGGCCCGGCACCGATTCAGCTGAGGCGTACCACTTGCTGTCTTGGCCGGGGCAGAAGTACGGCGTGTTGAAAATCTCCTGCAAGCACAAAATCTGCACGCCCTGCCGGCCAGCTTCCTCAATCAGCGGGAGGTGCTTTTGTATCATCGCTTCCTTGATTTCATCCATCGAGCCTTCGCCTTCGGTCATCGGCAAGCTCATCTGGATGAGGCCGGATTTGATTATTCTGGGCATGGGGATAGGGAGTTAATTAGTAGGGATTAATTACTAGCGACTATAATGGGTCTACTGTCATTGCGAGCGCAGCGACAAAGCTAAAAACTTGTCTTACTACGTTTTACAAACTGTCCGTAGCCTTTCGATACTTTAGTTTCGCCGGCATCCACGGCGACTTGACCGCGGAGCAACACGGTGTCAATCTTGCCAGTCAGCTCCCAGCCTTCGTAGGCCGAATAGTCGACGTTCATGTGGTGCGTGGCCGCCGAGATAACGTGCTGTTTATGTGGGTCAATCACCACCAAGTCGGCATCGGCGCCGATGCTGATAGTGCCCTTGCGCGGAAACATACCGAAGATTTTGGCTGCATTCGTTGAGGTCACTTCCACAAACTTTTGCAGCGTGATTTTCCCTTTTCCTACCCCCTCCGAAAACAGTAATTCCATGCGGTGCTCCACGGCGGGATGGCCATTCGGAATTTTGGAGAAATCGCCTTTACCGAGCAGTTTCTGCTCCCACAGAAAGGGGCAATGGTCGGTGCCCACCACCTGCACTAAGCCTTGGTTGAGGCCAGCCCAGAGCGCGGCTTGGTCCTTTTTCTCGCGCAGCGGCGGCGACATCACCACTTTAGCGCCTTCAAAATCGTGCTCGTACAGCGATGCGTCGAGCAGCAAGTACTGAATGCACGTTTCGGCTAGCACGCGCTGGTTGCGGCGAGTGGCGTTGCGCACCTGGTTGAGGGCACCTTCGCAGGTCATGTGCACGATGTAGGCCTCTGTGCCGGCATAGTTGGCCAGGTCGGCAAAGCGGCCCGAAGCTTCGGCTTCCGTCACTTCGGGCTGCGAGAGGTAATGGTAGCGCGGCGACAGCATGCCCGCAGCACGGTGCTGCGCGATGAGGGTGTCGATAACGTCGCCGTTCGTAGCATGGGCCGTCACCAAGCCACCGTGCTTTTTGACTTCCTGCATCAAGCCTATCAGCTGCGCATCATCTATCATGAGCGAGCCTTTGTAAGCCATGAAGGCTTTAAAAGAAGTGATGCCTTCGGCCACAATAGCAGCGATTTCGACCTTAGTGCTCGGGTTGAAATCGGTGACTGCCATATGAAAAGAGTAGTCACCCACGGCGTTGCCGGTGGCGCGGCCCTGCCACTCTTCCAGCGCCGAGCGTAGCGAGTGGCCCTGCTTCTGCAAGATAAAATCGATGACCGTGGTGGTGCCGCCGTGTAGCGCGGCGCGCGTGCCTGTCTCGTACGTGTCGCTGCTGAAGGTGCCCATAAACGGCATTTCGAGGTGCACGTGCGGGTCGATGCCGCCGGGCACTACGATTTTGCCGGTGCAGTCGATAACCTGCCCGCCAAGGGGGGTAAGGAGGTTGCGGCCAATAGCCGCAATGCTCTCGCCCTCAACCAGAATATCGCAAACGGCATCGGAGTCGGCCGTCACTACGCGACCATTTTGCAGAAGGATGGACATAGGCTAACGGGGAGCCTCACTCCCTACCCCCTCTCCAAAAAAGAGGGGGAGCCAGGTGCAAGGAATAGGAATTATTATGGCAAGCACGTAGAAATCATCCGGCTCCCCTCTTTTTTGAGGAGGGGGTAGGGGGAGGTTTCTCGAGGTTAATGCGTGTGGGCATCGGCAATTCTCAGTGCCTCTGAGATAATCGCCAAGCCCTCATCCAGCTCTTCCTTATTGATGCACAGCGGCGGGCAAATGAAGATGTAGCTCCATCGCACAAACGTGTACATACCCAGTTCTTTAATCTTAGCCGCTACTTGGTTCATCACGGCCATCTGGTCGGGGGTAGCGTTCCAGGGCGCCATCGGCTCTTTGGTGGCGCGGTTGCGTACCAACTCTAGGCAGCCGAAGAGGCCGGTGTTGCGCCAATCACCGATGCTGGGGTGCTGCTTCATCAGCTCGGCCACCTGCTGGTCGAGGTAAGCGCCCATCTCCACCGTGTTTTCCAGTAGATTATCTTCTTCGTAAATATCGAGCACGGCCACCGCGGCAGCGCACGACACCGGGTGCGCCGAGTAGGTGAGGCCCAGTGGCAGCGGCTTATCATCAAACGACTTAGCAATAGCCTCATCCACCATCACCGCGCCTAGCGGTAGGTAGCCCGCCGTGATGCCCTTAGCCATGCACATAAGGTCCACTTTCACGCCGTGGTGGTCCGAGCCAAACCACTTGCCCGTGCGGCCAAAGCCGCTCATTACCTCATCGGCCACCAGCAGGATGCCGTATTTATCACAGATGGCGCGCACGCGCTGCCAGTAGCCGGGCGGGTACTTGATGCAGCCGCTGGTGCCCGACTCGCCTTCCAGAAAAATAGCGGCCACGCTCCCTGGATTTTCGTAGCAAATGGTGCGCTCCAGGGCTTCGGCGGCGCGCTCGGCGCACTCTTCGGGACTCGCGCTGTGCCAGGGGCAGCGGTAGAAGTACGGGTTTTCGACGTGCACCACGCCCGGCATGGCCTGGCTATCAACGGCAAACTTGCGCGGGTCGCCGCCCACGCTCATGGCCCCGTAGCTGGCCCCGTGAAACGACTGGTAGAGCGCCACAATCTTGTGGCGGCCCGTGTAGATGCGCGCCAGCTTCACGGCGTTTTCAATGGACTCGGCCCCGCCCAGCGTGAAGAAAGCCTTCGTAAGATTGGGTGCCGTAATCTCGGCCAGCTTGCGCCCCAGGTCGCCGCGCGCCTTGGTTATCATGCCGGGATAGACGTAGCTCACCTCGAGCATTTGCGCCGCTACGGCTTCAGTCACGCGCTGGTCGCCGTGGCCGATGTTCACGTTCATGAGCTGCGACGAAAAGTCGAGATAGCGCCGGCCATCGCGGTCGTAGAGGTACACGCCCTCCGCCCGCTCGATGCTAATCGGGTTCAGGCCCGCTTGCTTCGACCACGAAAACAGCGTATGGTCGAGGTTATCGCGCAGGATTTGCTCTTTGTCGATGTCGAAAGTGGTTTCCATAAGGGGGTAGTAACTAACCGTTTATCATTGCAGCGTTCCATTTCGTTGCGCTCGCAATGACAAATCCTATCCAAACTGCCTCTTGATTTAGCTCATCCAATTCACCCGCGACTCCGGGTTCCACTTGGTCGTGGTCTTTTTCAGCTGCGTCCAGAATTCTATCGAACTCTTGCCGGTAATATCGCAGGCGCCGAACTTCGACTCGTTCCAGCCGCCAAATGAGAACGGTTCGCGGGGCACGGGCACGCCGATGTTCACGCCTATCATGCCGGCGCTGGCATTTTCCATCACGTAGCGGGCGAGGCTGCCGCTTTGGGTGAAAACGGCGGCGGCGTTACCATAATTACTGGCGTTTTCGAGGGCCAGGCCTTCGTCCAAAGTCTTGGCGCGCAGGATGGCGAGCACCGGGCCAAATACCTCTTCCTTGGCGATGGCCATGTCGGGCGTGACGTGGTCAATCACCGTCGGGCCAACGTAGTAGCCATTCTCAAAGCCAGGTACTTGTGCGTTGCGGCCATCGAGCAAAATGGTCGCGCCAGCCGCTTCGGCATCGGTAATATACTTTTCGATGCGCGCTTTGGCTTCGCGGCTGATGACGGAGCCCAGGTTCTGGCCGGGTACGATTTTGCGGGCTTCTTCCACCAGCTTGGCAATGATGTGGTCTACCCCACCCACGGCCACCATCGTAGAACCGGCCATGCAGCGCTGGCCCGCGCAGCCCGACATGGAAGCCGCCACATTGGAGGCCGTCATGTCGGTGTTGGCGTCGGGCAATACGAGCAGGTGGTTTTTGGCTCCGCCCAGCGCTACGCAGCGCTTGAGGTTGGCGGTAGCGCGGCGGTACACCACTTTCGCAATCTTGGTAGAGCCCACAAACGACACCGCCTGAATAGCGGGGTGGTCGCAAATAGCTTCCACGATTTCCCTACCCCCGTTCACAATGTTGAGCACGCCATCGGGCAGGCCGACCTCCTCCGCGATCTCGCCGAGCAGCAGCGCC
>CALMOO010000475.1:0-1546 GCA_937871705.1 uncultured Hymenobacter sp. | reverse complement strand
CCATCGGGCAGGCCGGCTTCCTTTAGCAGTTCAGCAATTTTGATGGCGCTCAGCGGCACCTGTTCTGACGGTTTCAATATCAGGCAGTTGCCGAGCACCAGCGCGTTCGGGATGGTCCAGTGCGGCACCATGTTGGGAAAGTTGAACGGGGCGATGCTTGCCACCACGCCCAGCGGCTTGCGCTCGATGCGGCACTCTACCCCCTTGCTCACTTCCAGCACTTCACCGCCGATGAGTTGCGGCAGCGAGCAAGCAAACTCGGTCAGCTCAATGGCCTTCTCGACCTCGGCCCGGGCCTCTTCGTACGTCTTACCGTTCTCTTCGCGCACCAAGCCGGCTAAGACGTGCATGTGCTGCTCCAGCAGGGTTTTGTAGCGGTAAAAAATTTGCACCTTCTCTTTAGTGGGCACGGCGGCCCAGGCGGGGTAGGCGGCCTGCGCGGCCTGCACGGCGGCATCGAGGTCGGCGGCGCTGCTCAGCGGCACTGTCGAAATCACTTCTCCGCTCAGTGGGCTAACTACCTCCAGGGTCGGGCCCGCGGTGTGAGGCGCCAGCTGCCCACCGACGTAGTTGCGAATGGCCGGATACTTCAACGCTTGAACTTCCATGTTGCCAGAGTGGTAAGGGGAAGCGCAAGCTAAGCGGTTTTTTTGAAAAACTGTAAATTGAAGCCGATATTTTCTCAATTGGGGCACGTCGCATCTGCCCGTCGTTGAACGGTAATTGTGGCAGCAGTGCGAATGGCTAGGCGCGGGCAACGCGCCCCTACATATTGGTGCGCGGGTCTTCTTCTACAGTCAGCACCTCGCGGGCGCGCTGTTGGTTGCGCTGGCGCCGCGTAGGAGTTTCGCGGCCAAACAGCTCGTGGAGCGAGTTGAATTCCTCGGTGTGCAGCAGCGAAATACCGGCCCGGGCCTGGTTCTGGTTCACGTTGTTGACGAGGTCGCCGGTGCGGGGGTAGTCTCGTAGCGCAGCTTGGCCCGGAATTTTCCATCATTGCGCAGGAAGTATTCGAGGCTAAAATCGCCGAGCAATGACGACTGGTTGGTGGTCGTGATGCCCGTCGTGGTCGTGGTGGTCGTGGTGTTGCTGATGCCGCCTTCGCGGGTCAGGCGCAAGCGGCCATTCAGAAACGAGTAGCTCAGGCGCACCTGCAGCGCTTGAAGCTGGTCGGCGGTGAGGCCGTTGATGTTGAAGTCTATTTCTAGGTTCTGGTCAATCTGCGAGGTGAGCTGCCCGAGCTGCGAGGAAATAATCTGGCCCAGGCTGTTTTGCACTGCGTTGCCCTGGCCGGTAAGCGAAACGCTGTTAAAAGTATTTTGCTGCGATAATGTGCGGAAAACCAGCAAGCTAAATACCTGGCGGTTCAGCTCCTGCTCGTCGTTGCGCAGTAGCGCAATAAAGGCCGCCAAGTCATTCTGGAGCGAGCTGGGCGCGTCGTCAAACTCGAGCGCCAGCTTGATAACTGGCAACAGCAGCGGCCCGGTCAGATTCATGACGGCCGTTACGGGCACCACCGCCGCGCCCGAGCCAGTACTACCCGTGG
>CALMOO010000474.1 GCA_937871705.1 uncultured Hymenobacter sp. | reverse complement strand
AAACGGTCCGAGATGCCTGCTGGAATATCTGCCTCAGCTACCCCCAACTTGCTGAGTGTACGCACAAAGCGCGTTTCGCGCAGCTGCTTCTGCGTCACCTTGTTGCTCTGGTACAGGCGCCAGAGTGCGTGGTTTACATCACGGTAGCGGTCGCTAAACTGCTCAAACGAAAACGTGCCGAGCCGCCCTAGCTCATAGTCGTTGAAAAGCTGGTGCAGCGTTTCGTGAGCGTTGGTCTCGAAATCCCAGAGCGTGTGGTCGAGGTCAAAAAAAACGTGTCGGTAGGACTTCATCGGAAATGAGGGGGTAGGCGCCCTCACGGCTTATTTCTTGATGGATAGCAGCAGGTCAGTCAGCGGGCGACCCAGGCCTAAGTGCTCATGCACCAGCCGCACAGCGTCTTTGGGGCGCACATTGCCGTAAAAAACACCTTCGGGATATATTACAACTGCTGCTCCAGCGCCTTTTTTGCAATTTTTGCACAGGTCGAGGCAGTTGCAGGTTTGCACGCGGTTGTGGGCCTTCTGGCCGCGGCTTACAAACGTTTTGAGTCCTTGCAGCTTTAGCTCAGCTTTCAGCGCTTTGGCTACGTCGTCGCCCACGCCCGACTTTTGGTGGTTGCAAACAAATAAGTGGTGCTCAATCATGGGCGCGATAAAAAATAAAGCAAGGTTGGCTACTGAACAGTCCTTACCCCCTTAACCATTCCTTAGGGGGTAGGCAGCCAGCGCCGGTTCTGAATCTTATACGCCGCCAGCTCGCGGTTGCTCCACAGCGTTTGGTACACTTGTTGGTCTCGCAGCAGCTGCGCATCGCGCTCCATGTAGCCAAGCAACTCTTGGAGTAGTTCTACGGTCTCTTCCTTCAAGTAGTAAAACATCCAGTTGTCGAGGCGCCGAAAGCTCACGAGGCCCGCATTTTTCAGGTACGTAAGCTGGCGCGATGTTTTGGTTTGCGTAAAATCGAGCACCTGCTCGATATCGCCGACCACCATCTCCCGATTGCGCCACAGCAAATGCAGAATGCGCACGCGGCTTTCGTCGCCGAGTGCTTTAAAAAGTTGTTGCCCAAATGCAACGGAGAAATGTTTTATGCGCATCTGCCGTTGGGAAGCCGACGCCCGGCTGCTTGACAACCCAAAAGTACGGCCGCCGCGCCGGGCGGCTGCGTATCTTTGTTCTAGCTCCTTAATGACCCAACCTACTTTCGTGAATAGTCGCCGTTTCTTATTGATGCTGAGCCTGGTAGTCCTGACTGGTCTACTGGCTGCCCCGCGGGCCTGGGCCCAAGGCAAACGCCAGGTAGTGCAGTTTACGGGTATTGTGGCCAGCGGCGACAGTCTGCTCGGTGTGCCCGGTGCCTCCGTGTACGTGCCCAAAGCCGGCCGCGGCACCACCAGCAACGCCTACGGCTATTTCTCGATGCCCGTGCTGGCCGGCGATAGCATCGTCATCCGCTCGCTGGGCTACCGCAACCAAACCATTGTCATTCCCGCTGATTATCAGCGCCAAAGCTTCTCAGTTATCATCTCGCTCAAGGAGGATGCCACCGTGCTACCCGAGGTGCGGGTGTTCCCTTACAGCACTGAGCAGGCCTTCAAGCGGGCCTTTCTGGCCATGAAGCCGCAGAGCGAGAAGGGCTCGGCCGCCGCCGATAACCTGAATGAGGACCTGATGCGGAAAATATTTAATTCGCAGCCCATGGGTGCCACGGCCAACTATCGCCAAACCATGTCGCAGCAGCAGTATAACTACGACCGCCGCATGGGCACCGCGCCTAACCCGCAGAGCAACAACCCCTTACTTAACCCCTTTAGCTGGCTTCAACTCATAAAGCAAGTTAAAAACGGCGACCTGAAGCGCAAATCCGGCGACGACGATTAGTAATGTTGGTTGAGGTTGAAAATCAAGTAGCTACCTGTCGAGCTAATTTAAATTTCACAACCCAAGCTTTAGTTTTTCGGTAAAGTAAAGGTGGCAGTCAATTGCCACCTTTTGCTTTTTCTATGGATACGAATCTTCCAGTTTCGGCACAGCCGCGGGTGGTGATTGTGGGGTGTGGCTTTGGCGGCCTGCGGCTGGCGCAGTCGCTGGCCAATGCGCCCGTACAAGTGGTGATGGTAGACCGCAACAACTACCACAATTTTCAGCCGCTACTTTATCAGGTAGCTACCGGTGCCCTCGAAGCCGACAGCATTGCCTACCCCGTGCGCAAGATTTTTGCGGGGCAGAAGAATTTCTTTTATCGCATGGCCGACGTTAAGAGCGTGGACCCGGCCAGTAAGACGGTGCAAACCAGCGTCGGCGACATCACCTACGATTATCTGGTGCTAGCTACCGGCTCGCTCACCAACTTCTTTGGCATCGAGAGCATTGAGAAAAATGCGATGCAGATAAAGAGCATCCCGAATGCGCTGAATCTCAGAAGCTTTATCTTCCAGAACTTCGAGCAGGCGCTGCTGACTACCGACCCCGAAGAGAAGCAAGCGCTAATGAACATCGTGGTGGTAGGCGGCGGCCCTACGGGCGTCGAAATCAGCGGTTCGCTGGCCGAGATGCGCAAGCACGTCTTGCCCAAAGACTACCCCGAGCTAGACTTGCAGAAGATGCAGATTTTCCTGGTCGAGGCCGGCCCGGCGCTGCTGGGGCCAATGTCGAAAGCTTCGCAGGAAGATGCTAAGCGCTACCTTGATGAGCTGGGGGTACTCGTGCGGCTTAATACGTCCATGAAGCGTTTCGAGAACAAGCGCGCGTACTACTCTGATGCCGAGTTTATTCCGACCGAAAACCTGGTGTGGGCCGCTGGTGTCAACGGCGCCGCCCTACCCGGCCTGCCCGAGCCGGCCGTTACGCGCAACAAGCGCATCAACGTCAACCAGTGGAGCCAGGTGCAAGGCCAAGCCAACATCTTTGCCATCGGTGACGTGGCCAACATGGTGACGGATGAGATGCCTAAAGGGCTACCCATGCTGGCCCCCGTAGCCTTGCAGCAGGCCGACCTGCTGGCCGCCAACTTGCAGCGCATCATCAAGGGCGAAACGCCCAAGGACTTCAAGTACTTTAACAAGGGCGTGATGGCCATTGTGAGCCGCAACAAGGCGGTGGTAGACTTGCCCAAGAACATTCACTTCAAAGGCTTTCTGGGCTGGTTGTCCTGGCTCTTTATTCACCTGATATTGCTGGTTGGCTTCCGCAACAAGGTGGTGGCGTTGGTCGACTGGGCCTTCAGCTACGCCAGCTCCGACCAAGCGCTCCGGCTAATCATCCGGCCTTGCAACCGCCGAGATATGAAGGACGACAAGGGCAAGCGGGCCGCCGAACAGGCGGTGGCTACTACGCAGTACAACCCTACCCCCCCCGCCATTCAGGAGCCTACGCCGCAAGCTGCACCCGCTTCGTAAAGCAGTTCCTCTATAGGATGGATAATAATTAAAAAAGCCGCTGGTGACAGCGGCTTTTTTTAGGCGAAGGGGTAGGGAAGGCAAGAAGCCAGTTCTAGCTACAGCAAATTGCTTAGGAAGCCGGGTAGGATGCCCAGAACCAGGGTGATAATGGCCAGCAGCACTAGCGTAGCCGATTGAAAACCATCGACCACAATTGGCGCCTCAGCACCGGGTTCGGCCGGGCGCAGGTACATCGCGATAACCGGACGCAGGTAGTAGTAGATACCTACCATGCTCATCAGCACCGCAAAAACAACCAGACCAATGTGGCCTTGCGAAGCTACTGCGGTGAAGATGAAGAACTTACCAAAAAAGCCCCTGGTAAGTGGAATGCCGCCGAGCGAGAGCAAAGCTAGGGTTAGCACAAAGGCCAGCAGCGGGTTGGTGCGGCCCAGGCCTGCTAAGCCGGCGTAGTCCTCGCGCTGGCGCTGGTCCGACACCAGCTTGAGCACGCCAAAGGCCGCGACGGTAGCAATGGAGTAAGCCAAGCTGTAAAAGAAAATGCTCTGCGCCGCCGCGCCGCTCAGCTGGCCGTGGCCGGCAATGAGTCCGAGCAACAGGTAGCCGGCGTGGCTCACGCTGGAATAAGCCAGCATGCGCTTGGCGCTGGTCTGGACGGTGGCACCCACGTTGCCGAGCAGCAGCGTGAGCACGCACATGGCCGAGATGGTAGGCAGCCACACCGTGCTGGCGGCAGGCAGCGCCACCACGAGCAGCTTAAGAAAGGCTGCAAAGCCAGCGGTTTTCACCACCGTGCTCATAAAGGCCGTGAAGAAAGTCGGCGTGCCCTCGTACACGTCGGGCGTCCAGAAGTGGAAGGGCGCGGCCGATATCTTGAAGCCAATACCAATGACCATCAGCAGCACCCCCACATAAAGCATGGGCACTAGGCTCTGGTTGGCGGGGGTAGCAATGGCGGCGGCCACCTCTGACAGCTGGAAGGTGCCCGTGGCGCCATAAAGCAGCGCAATACCAAAGAGCAGAATGCCCGTGGCAAACGCCCCTTGTAGAAAGTACTTGAGGGCTGCTTCGTTGGAGCGCACGTTGCGCTTGTCGGAGCCTGCCAACACATACATGCTGATACTCAAAATCTCGATGCCCACAAAAAGCATGATGAGGTGGTTGTAGCTCACCATCATAATGGCGCCGACCAGCGAAAAGAGCAGCAGCGAGTAGTACTCGGCCAGGTTGGGCTCGCCGGCCACCACGTAGGAGCGTGAAAAGGGCAGCAGCAGCAGCGCCGTGAGCAGCACAATGCCGCTAAATGCAACCGAGTAGTTATCTACGGTCAGCATCTGGCTGATATAGGGCGAATCCAGAAACGCGGGAATACTGCCCGCGTGGTTCCAGTCGAGCAGGTTAACGCCGAAAACGAGGGCCAGCACCACCAGTATAAAAGGCAACAGCGCCCGGTTGGAGCGCAGGAAGCCTAAGAACAGGTTGAGGATGCCGAAGACGGAAAGGAGAACAATGGGAAGCATAGAGATACGTCTGTCATGCCAAATCTGGCGTCTGCTCGCGAAGCACCTTATCACGTTCGCGCCACTTAAGGGGGGTAGTAACTAAATTCTGGCGAAGGCAGCCGTGATAAGATGCTTTCTTCGGGACGTCAGATGAGCATGACAGAATTAGTGTTTTACCGGCCCACCAAGGTCAGAATCTGACTGGTAACCGGCTCAGATAAGCGTAGGAAGGTGCCCGGAAACAAGCCCAGCCAAAATACCAGCACGATGAGCGCGCCAAACATAACCAGCTCAGTTCCGCCGAGGTCGGTGATGGTTTCCGAATAAGTAGAATCGGGCCCGAGCATCGTGCGCTGGTACATACGCAGCAGGTATACGGCCGAGAAGATGATAGTGAGACCCGCCACCGCGCCAGCCCACATATTAAATTGATACACCCCCGCCAGCAGCAGAAACTCGCCAACGAAGCCGCCCGTGAGGGGTAGGGCCACCGTGCTGAGCAGCATTACTAAAAAGCACACGCTCAGCAGCGGCGTGCGGCGCGTGAGGCCGCCCAGGTCGGGCATGTAGCGCGAGCCGGTGCGACGCTCAATAGCATCGGCTACCAGGAACATGCCCACCACATTGACGCCGTGTGCTAGCATCTGCACCACCGCGCCTTGTAAGCCGATAGCTTGCAGCGAAAACACACCGGCAATCATCAAGCCCACGTGCGAAAGCGACGAGTAAGCAATGAGGCGCTTCATGTCGCGCTGCCGAATGGCAATTATTGCCCCGTACACAATGCCGATAATGGCCAGCACCATCACTAGCTGCTGCCACTGGCTCACGCCGAGGGGCACCACCGGCAGTAACCAGCGCAAGCAGCCGTAAATACCCATCTTGAGCATGATGCCCGAAAGCAGCATGGTAGCGGGGGTAGGCGACTCGGTGTAGGTGTCGGGCTGCCAAGTGTGGAAAGGGAAAATCGGCATCTTCACGGCAAAGGCGGCGAAGACCAGCCAGAACAGCCACGACTGCTCCGAAGCGCTGAGCTTTAAAGCGTAAAATGCCTGAATATCGGACGAGTGCGCCGCCGACGAGCCAGCCGCCGGACCGGTTTGCAAATACAGATACACAAAACCGGCCAGCATAAACAGCGAACCGATAATGGTGTATAAGAAGAACTTAAAGGTGATTTGGATACGGCGGTCCGAGCGGCTCCAGGCGCCGGCCAGAAAGTAAATCGGGATGAGTGCTACTTCCCAGAAGAAGTAAAACACGAACGCATCCATGGCCGTGAACACGCCCAGCAAGCCGGTTTGCATGAACAGCACCAGGGCGTAGAACGCGCCCGGATTCTCATACTCCTCGTGCCGAAAGGCGGTGAGCAGGATAATCGGCACCAGAAAGGTCGTGAGCAGCACCAGGCACAAGCTTAGCCCATCAATACCGAGGTGGAAGTTGATACCCGCCGAAGGTATCCAATTCAGGTTGAGGTCGAGGCCAGCCGACCCGGTGCGGACAAAGGAGATGGCCGCGAACACGGCAACTACGAACTCCAGCAGGGCGGCCCCCAGGGCCAAGGCGCGGGCCGCGCCGCCTTTGGCAAAGTGCAACAGAAGGGCGGCGGCCAGCGGGAAGAAAACGAGAAAAGCTGTCAGCATTAGCGAAAGCGCAGTGTACGCGGCCGGAAGTCCGGGCGTGAATACCGCGAATTAGCTGCAAACTTACGGCAAGGCGGCCAAGCCTGCGCCACCCTGCCGAGCTAAGTAGGGGTAGGGACCCAACTTTCGGCGCAATGGCCGGTACTTTCGTACTGCCAGGCGTCGCGTTGGCTGCTTACTACCTTCTTTATGCCCCGCCACCCCATCACCGATTTTCTCCACACTGCTGCGGGCCCCATCCTCGACGTGCGCGCCCCGGCCGAGTACGCGCAAGGCCACATCCCCGGGGCGCTGAGCCTACCCCTCTTCACCGACGAGGAGCGCGCCCGCATCGGCACCACCTACAAGCAGGTAAACCCCGAAAAAGCCGTGCTGCTGGGCCTCGATTTTTTTGGCCCCAAGCTGCGCAAGCTGGTCGAAGACGCCAAGCAACTCGCGCCCGGCCAGGAAGTGCGCCTGCACTGCTGGCGCGGCGGCATGCGCAGCGGGGCTGTGCAGTGGCTGCTAGAGTTGGGCGGCTTCCACGTCAATCTGCTCGATAAAGGCTACAAGGAATACCGCCATTGGGCTTTGGAGGAATTGGCAAAACCCCACCAGCTGCGCGTGCTGGGCGGCTATACCGGCAGCGGCAAAACCGCCGTGCTGCACGCGCTGGCTGCCCAGGGCGAGCCGGTGCTCGACTTAGAAAAACTGGCCAACCACCAGGGCTCGTCGTTCGGCGCGCTGGGCCAGCCGCCGCAGCCTACGCAGGAGCAGTTTGAGAACGACCTGGCCGCCGCCCTGGCCAAGTTGCCCTCAGATAAGCCGATTTGGGTGGAAGAGGAAAGCCGCTCCATGGGCAGCCTCACCATCCCTACCCCCTTCTTTTCCCAGATGCAGGCCGCGCCGCTGCTGGTGCTCGATGTGCCCCGCGAAGCCCGCGTGCAGTACCTGGCCGCCGACTACGGCCGCCACGATGCCGGCGCGCTGGCTTCGGCGGTGCTGCGCCTGCGCAAGCGCCTCGGCGGCCTCGTGACCAAGGAAGCGCTCGGCGCCATTGCTGATAATGACATGCCGCGCATGGTGGAATTGGTGCTGGCGTATTATGACAAAACTTATGGCTACGGCCTCGAAGGCCGGCGCGGCATAACAGTGGCTGCCGAAGGCACCGATGCAGCCGCCAACGCGGCGCGGGTGGTGGCCGCAGTGAGCGAAATAGCTTCCTCCAATTCGACAATGCTTTCGCCCGATGATTCCCAAACTGCGGGTAGCCCGGCCCACCAATAATCTCGCGGCCTTACGCCATTTTTATGTGGACGCCTTAGGCTTGAGCGAGTTATATGCTTTCGCTGGCCACAATGAATTTGACGGCTTGATGGTGGGGCAGCCGCAGGCGCCGTACCACTTGGAGTTTACCCGGCAAGAAGGCTACGAGGTGCCACCCGCCCCAACCGCCGAAAACCTACTCGTTTTTTACTTGCCTGAGCCCGCCGCCTGGCAAGCCGCCGTGGCCTGGATGCAGGCGCACGGCTACCCGCCAGTGCCAGCGCATAATCCGTATTGGAACCGCCAAGGCGTAACCTTTGAAGACCCGAATGGCTACCGCATCGTTCTCCAGCAAGCGGCCTGGACTTTATAAAACGAGAACTTACTGACTCATTTTTAGTTGAAAAGAGTTGGTTTACGCAAGCAATCTATTTGATAATGACGCCCGAACTCGACCAAATTCGCCTCACCCAGTACAGCCACGGCGCGGGCTGCGGCTGCAAAATCGCGCCCAGCGTGCTCGACAAAATCCTGCACAGCAGCCTGCCCCAACCCAACTACGACAACCTGCTGGTCGGCAACGGCTCGCGCGACGATGCGGCCGTGTACCGCCTGCCTGGTCAGGCGGGCCAGTGCGTCATCAGCACCACCGACTTCTTCATGCCCATCGTCGATGATGCGTACGATTTCGGGCGCATCGCCTCGGCCAATGCCATCAGCGACGTGTACGCCATGGGCGGTCGGCCCTTGCTCGCTATTGCCGTGCTGGGCTGGCCCATCGACAAGCTCTCGCCCGAAGTAGCAGCGCAAGTGACCGAAGGCGCCCGCGCCATCTGTGCCGAGGCAGGCATTCCGCTGGCCGGTGGGCACAGCATCGACTCGCCCGAGCCGATTTTTGGCTTGGCCGTGACC
>CALMOO010000473.1 GCA_937871705.1 uncultured Hymenobacter sp. | reverse complement strand
GTGAGAAACGCATCTTGCGCAAACCGCAGGAACGGCTGGCTCGCCGCTGGTTGGGCGGGTTTTCCGAGCCACGATGCGAGGCGATGACAAAAATTGGCGAGCAGCTGGTGGTCGAAGAGCAGCAGCAGGCTATGGTAGTCCGTGGCTGGGGCCGCTACCTTCTCACTCTTCAAGCAGTTGCCCGCCGCCAGCAGTACAAACTGCTGCGGCTGAATCGTGACCTGCGCGCCGGCAAAGTGTACCGTTTTTTCGCCCGCCAGTAGAAAGGTGAACATGTGCTGCTGCCGCAGCACGCGGGCGCGAGCAGTAGGGGCCTGGGTGCGATAGCGCAGTAACGAAATGGCTGCGGCTGGCGGGTTGTCCGGAAAGGAAGCCGATTTAAGCATGAGGCATTTGCTGTTTGCGACGGGCGGTGGAAGACTCACCCCTTGTCCGGACGCGCAAACTAGTACATGGCCGGGTAGCCGAGCGCTTGGCGGGTAATACTCATTTGCCCGATGTGAAAGGACTCGTGGAGTACGGCCGAAATTAACAGGTCTTCTACCGTATTACCCCCGGTCGGGCCGCTAAGTGGCAGCACCGTGCGCAGGACGGGCTCGTCGGCTGCTTGCAGTGCCGCCCAGAAGGTCTGGGAAATCCGGCCCCATACCTCGGCACATTCGGCTAGGCTCGGGTAAGCCTGGTGTTTATCGAACGGCCGGAAGCCGGGCGGCGGCAGAGTTGGGTCCACGTAGGCGTCCAGGAAGGACAGTTCCTCCGCCTGTACCCCTAAGCGGGTGATATTACGGCAGCGCGTCACCACCAAGTGGCCGGCCAGCCATTCCAATCTGTTGTTATGCGCGCTCAGAGTTTTGCAGCCATCGGCCAGCTGAATGCCTTCCAACACCGAGAGGTACCAGTCGGTCAACAAGCGAAACTGCCGGGGTAGGGGGGCCATCGTCATCGGGTAGGTTACAGTAGGGAAGAGAGCCCATCCGTTGACTGCTACTGCTGGTGGGAAGCTGGTAGCAGCGCCTTGCGCAAGAGCACCAAGGGCTGGTCGAACTATACCACAACGGTCCGCGCGCTGCGCAAGAGCGACCGATAGGTAAACGGCCAAGAAGGAAGGCTAAACGTTCAAGCTGCTCTTCGTCACGGTTGTTCCCTGCTTATTAACTGCTCCTTTGAACCGAGCTTTTAGAAAGGTCGAAAGTGCTTAGCGAGTAAATCCGTCCTATTAGCAGAAGCCCCCAAATGATTTGAGCTACTCCTTATTGTATACGTCTCACTCGGTCCGCTACGCAGCTAGCCAGCTGACCTGTGCTCGCAGGCAGCGCGTAGTGTGGACACTGTTAAGGGGATGTCTGAAAGCGTCGGCTTGCGAGCGGCAGTTTTCTGGTGCGCGAAGCTTTTGTGCCGCGCTTTTTATATACCAGCCCATTTGAGCTAGTCGTACATAAAGTTTAGGTGAAAATTAAGGGTGCGTGGCATTCTAAGAACAACCATTCATGTTCTGCCATAGCCACCACAGCTTTTGAGACTTCCTAGTTGTAAAGAAAGGAAAGGTTAGCAATGGTATCAGTTCATCACTGTTCAGCTACTGAAAAGCGTGAAATCTGGCACCTGCTGGCCACTAATCCGTGGGTGGTGCAACGGCAGCCGCAACACTATATTGCGTCCTGCCTGGGCATCAGCTCGGTACATCTAAGCCGTATTAAAAGGTAATCTTTTGGTCTGCCTGATTTCCAGTACTTCACTGCTTGCTATACTTAGTAGAGGACAATAACCTATACTAAGCCATCTGATATAGCATGTATAGGATGCGGCTAATTAGTTATCTAAACACCAAATCTTACTCTACTCTATGCGGCACGCGCCGCCGCCAATGAAGCTAGCGCGACGGACTTTGACCGTAAATAGAGACGTTTAACCTGCTCGGCCCGGAAGGCCTTGCCATAGCGGGTCACAAAGCGCAACGCATTCAGTTTCTCAGCAATCTGGGCGTAATTAAATCCCTTCTCGCGCAGCAGCAGAATATGAGCCGCCGCGCGTTCATTGTGCTCATTGGCGTGCGTTGCGATCCCGCCCTTTCTGGGTAGCCGCCGGCGTGCCCAGCTGCATCCCCTGGACCTACTTGGCTGCCAGTGCCGCTTTAGTACGCTGAGAGATAAGCTCCCGCTCGTGTTGAGCGAGCACCGCAAACGGTCCTACGGCAAGGGTATTGGCGTCGGGCATGTCGCAGTAGACGAAGTCCACTCCCGCATCGCGGAGCTGGAAGATAAAGCCCGCGTTTCGGGAGAGGCGGTCCAGCTTAGCGATGAGTAGCGTCGCACCCTTGGCTTTAGCCAAGGCCATGGCGGCTCCAAACTGCGGGCGCTGGTTTTGCTTGCCCGATTTGACTTCGATAAACTCCCCTACCAAGTGGGCCGTCAGCGTGAAGGCTTCCACGGCGGCCCGCTGGGCTTCGAGGCCGAGACCGGATTGGCCTTGCTTTTGGGTGGAGACGCGCAGGGAGGCGTCGTAGGATTTCACGGCTGAGGGAAGATTCAGGCGAAAGTACCCCTGGTTTGGCGGATTTCACAGTCTTTAAACGTCGGACTCAAAAAGTGACGAGCGAGCGTTGAAACGAGAATTCTCTATTCAGCATTACGTGTAGGCCTGAGAAGCACCTATTACTGGTGTGAACTAGAGTCGGCTGCTGCTTTATTTTTGTGTTCTACCTAGCCGCTCGTTCCATGCAGCGCTTTCTCATGGTCGCGGAGCAGACGCAGACGAAATACCTGACCATGTATCAACTAAAAGAGCGCGGCTGGACGGCGACGATGATTGCGACGCTGTTGCCAGCGCACAATGCGTGGCGCGCGGCCTACATTCGGGTGCCGAGCAACGCCCCCCTCCATCTGCGCGCCCGCATCGAGGAGGTTGAGCTAAGTGATGAGTTTCTGATTGCGCAAGAAAAGTCACGAAAGCCAAGGCTCGGCGGGGCTCGGCCGCCCGTACGGCCGCCCCTAGCCTTAGTGAAACGTTGCGTGCAGAAGTTCCGCCCCACCTAGACTTGGTCTGAGCGCTGGTGCCAGCGTTCGGACTGGCAGTTGAGGTTAGTGGACGTGCGGGCGTTTTATGACCGCTGAGCGCCCAAGTTCACAGCGATGAGCCATGCCGCTCGTCAGCGGGTGCTGGACGCGCTGCACGAGAAGAACCGGCGACTGTTCAGCAAGCGCTTTCCTGGAGTGGAGCCCGGCTCACAACGCCCACTGAAGTTGGGTAAGTAGGATCCGCTCAGCTAGCACGGTACATTAATCGACTTTAAGAACAACGCTGTGCCTATCCCTCTAAGTAGGCGTGAGTAGCCTCACAAGTCATATTATACCTCCTCGGCAGGTTAAAAGCCGTTTTACAAACTAGCAAGGACCCGCTGACTTTTGTGACAAGCTAGTCTAATACGTCAATGATGGGGCCATCAGTGGAGTAATTTTGGGCAGGCAATTAGACGTTGCCCCTTGAATTTTGGTAGTTAGATGGACACGCTTATATACTGTTTAGCCAGTAGATAACACTAGCCTAACCAAGGCAGGAATTGCCCCTGTTTTCGCCCCTAAAAAGCTAAAAAGTGCTTAAATTACGCAGGAATGAAGCTTTCTTTCATTCCGGGTGGCGCGACCTTTTTTGTGCCCATTGGCTGGCGTAGGGGGGTAGGCGAGTGGCTTGGCCCTTGCCTACCCC
>CALMOO010000472.1 GCA_937871705.1 uncultured Hymenobacter sp. | reverse complement strand
CCCACGCCGACGAGTTGGCCGCCATCGAGAAGCAGCAAACCGAGCTGCTGTATAAAATTCCGAACGTGCCGCACGAGAGCGTGCCCGCCGGCCGCTCGGCCGCCGACAACGAGGTGGTGCGGGAGGGCGGCACCAAGCCCGAGCTGCCTACCAACGCTTTGCCGCACTGGGAATTAATAAAAAAATACGACATCATTGATTTTGACTTGGGCATCAAAATCACGGGTGCGGGCTTTCCGGTGTACAAGGGCCAGGGTGCGCGCCTGCAACGGGCACTGGTAAACTTCTTTCTGGATGAAGCCCGCGATGCCGGCTACCTGGAAGTGCAGCCGCCCATCTTGGTAAACGAGGCCAGCGGCTACGGCACTGGCCAGCTGCCCGATAAGGAAGGCCAGATGTACCACGACGCGGCCGACAACCTGTACCTGATTCCGACCTCGGAAGTACCAATTACAAACCTTTACCGCGATGAGATAATTCCGGTTGAGAAATTGCCTATTCGCAATACGGGTTACACGCCGTGCTTCCGCCGCGAGGCCGGCTCGTGGGGGGCCGATGTGCGCGGGCTCAACCGCTTGCACCAGTTCGACAAAGTAGAAATCGTGCAAATCACGCAGCCCGAAAATTCCTACCCCGCCCACGAGCAGATGGTGGCGCACGTCGAGCAACTGCTGCAAAAGCTGGAGCTGCCCTACCGCGTGCTGCGCCTGTGCGGCGGCGATATGGGCTTTACCTCGGCCCTCACCTACGACCTTGAGGTGTGGAGCGCCGCCCAGGGCCGCTGGCTCGAGGTTTCGTCGGTTTCCAACTTCGAAACCTACCAGGCCAACCGCCTCAAGTGCCGCTACAAGGCCGAAGGTGGCAAAACGCAGCTGCTCCATACGCTCAATGGCTCGGCCCTGGCCCTACCCCGCATCGTGGCCGCGCTGCTCGAAAACAACCAAACCCCCGACGGTATCAAGCTGCCTGCGGTACTGCATTCCTACTGCGGGTTTGGGCAGATTGGGTAACGGCCGCCCGGCCGGGCACGCCTGATTTGAGGCTTCGGTTTCGACAAAAATCGGCGTTTTGAACAGAAAGACTTGGATGGCAGCTTGCGCTGCTGCCCAAGTCTTTCTGTGTTTTATGCAATATACCCGTTTTACTTACTTCGCTTAAATAGGCTGTTTTTTGACCACCCGGAAGAATAAATATAAACTTTACTATTTACTGGACTTTTTCTGATTGTTAATGCCTAATCAGTAGTAGTTTGGTAGCGTCAATTTATCCTAATCCCATCTGTATGAACAACTCTACTTTCTTTGGTGCTGCGGCATTAGCGTTCGCTTTTCTCACCTTTTCTGCACATGGGCAAAGTGCTGTTTCACCAGCTACCGACAGCACGGCTCTTACCGAAACCGCGCAACACCTGAGCGCGCCAATTGTACCCGAGGAAGTAGCAGCTTATTATGATGATACCCACAAGGATTTAAAGCAAGTGTTGGTTTGGATGCAGGAAACCAACACCCTCAGCCCCCAAAGCTGGTCGCTGTACGCCGAATCCCGCATTCGTATGAAGCTGAAAGATTACCAAGGTGCCCGGGTAGCGGCCGAGCAGTCGAAGAAGCTGGCCCTAGCAGTAGCGCCCCTGCGCGACAACTACGCTCAGCTCAGCGAGGAGGTGATAGTTCAGGCTAACGCGATGGTACTGCTGACTTCGGCGCGCAAAGGCCACGCCAACGATGAAGTGGTGGCGCAGGGCCAGGCAAACAACAAATAAGTAGTATTCAATATAAGGGCTTAGGTAGCAAGTATCGTATTTGCCGCTAAGCAGCGGCTATTATTCATCCAGCAAAACCCGTCCTCCCGGCGGGTTTTGTTATTTTTGGCCCGGCAAACTTTTCCGCTGCCCTACTTTCGTTTATGAAAAACCTTGCAATGCCTTTTGCTGCCACCGTGGTGCTAACTACTACCCTGCTGGCAGTGCCCGCCGCGCAGGCCCAGATTACGACGCCGCAGCCCAGCCCCAAGTGCACCGTAACGCAGCGCATTGGCCTCACCGATGTGACTATTACGTACTCGCGGCCGGGAGCGAAAGGCCGGGCCATCTTCGGCTCGCTCGTGCCCTATGGCAAGCGCTGGCGCACGGGCGCCAACAACACTACCAGCATTAAGTTTTCGGATGATGTGACGGTGGAAGGAAAGAAAATTCCGGCCGGCGAGTACGGCCTCTACACCATTCCGAACCAGACGGAGTGGACCGTGGTGCTGAACAAAAGTCTTAAGCAAGGCGCTGATGTGGACGGCTTTAAGGACGACCAGGATGTGGCGCGCTTCGTAGTGAAGCCTTACAAGCTGGCTACCAAGGTAGAAACCTTCACCATGAGCTTCGCGGAGCTGACGCCGGCCACGGCCAACGTAGATATGCTGTGGGACCTGACGGGCGCAAAATTCAAAATCACCTCGGACGTAGACAGCAAGGTGCAGGCCCAGATTGAGGAGAAAGTGATTAAAAACCCTAACCCGACAGCAGCCGACCTAGCCTCGGCCGCGGTGTACTACAACGATAATAACAAAGACCCCAAGCAGGCGCTGGCCTGGATTCAGAAGGCGAATGCCACCGACCCCAAGTTCTGGAACGTGAACACGGAGGCGCGCATTCAGCTGAAAATGAAGAACTACCGGGCAGCCATCACCGCCGCCGAGCAGTCGAAGAAGCTTGCCCTGGCCGCTACCCCCCCCAATGGCGACTATGCCAAGATGGGCGACGAGCTGGTGAC
>CALMOO010000471.1 GCA_937871705.1 uncultured Hymenobacter sp. | reverse complement strand
ATGGGTAGGGGCTCGGCGCCAATGTCTTCCGACAATTGGAAATACTCAAAGAAGCCCAGGCCGAACGACTGGTAATAGTCAGGTGTCGAGCGGTGTTTGAACTCCATGTTCCAGCGGTTTATCAGGGGTAGGCGCGAAGCCACATCGCCGATAGTTTCCTTCCACTGGTAGCGCTCCGAGAGGGTGCGGCCCTCCACAATGCAGCCACCCGGAAAGCGCAGGAAGCCGGGCTTCATGTCTTTCAGCAGCTGCACCAAGTCGGTGCGCAAGCCGTTGGGCCGGTTGTTCCAAGTGTCTTTCGGGAAGAGCGAAACCACGTCCAAATCCACCGTGCCTGCACCGTTGAGCACGAGCTTAAGATGCGCTTTATTCTGGGTGCCGCTGGGGCGCAGCACCGCCTTGTACTGCTTCCACTCATTGGTGAAGCCCGTGACGGGTGCCTGGGCCAATACTTCGCCCTTCTCCCCTACTAGCACCGCCGTGAGGCCCGCTACGCTACCCGGCCCGCGCCGCGCGTAGAACGACAGGTTGTACTCACTGCCCTGCTTCACGCCCATGCCCCGAAAACCCTCGTTCTCGATGCCAGCTTCGCCCTCGGCGCCGTTGCGGGTAGTGAGGCGCACGTAGTGCGAGTTGGCCGCCGCAATGGGCTGCTCATTGCGCACGGCGTAGGCATCAAGGTTGGCGGCACCTTGCAGCGCTTTCCAGCCAATAAGCCCGGGGTTGATTTCGAATGACTTGTTCTTCACCAGCTCGGGGTAGAGCCCGCCATCGGCCGCGAAGTTGATGTCCTCGAAAAACAAGCCGTACATGTTTTTATTGACGGCTGCGCCGGGCTTATTCACCTGCACGGTGAGCGTGGCGGGGGTGGTCTGCGCTATGGCAGCACCGCCAGCCAGGGCACCAAGCAAGGTCAAACTGGTAGCCAGAGCCGGAAAGCGGGAGTTAGCAAGCATGGAAATAGTAAATAAAACGGGTGGGGAATTACTTAATTATCAAGGTAAGTCATTGCATAACTGCACCTTTAGTGCCGTGTCCTTGCACTCTGCATGAGCATAAAGACCACGGCCAACAGTATCAGCCTGCTAGCTCTTAGTCATCACCGTAAGCCCTACCCCCTCCAAGAAGGGGGTAGGGCTAATCGGTGGGTACTATCCCCGGAAAGCTACTTCGTTGTAGCGCAGCTCGTTTTTGAAGGTCCGCAGCTTAGTATCCGCGTCAATCACGACGAACTCAATACCAGCCATCTCGGCGAAGTCTTCCAGGTATTCGGTGGTCAGGTTTTGGCTGTAGCCAGTGTGGTGGGCACCGCCGGCCAGAATCCAGGCGGCGGCGCCGGTAGCCAGGTCGGGCTTCACTTTCCAGAGCACGCGGGCCACAGGCAGCTTGGGCAGGTCTTGCTCAGGCAACACGGCCTCTACTTCGTTCACAATCATGCGGAACCGGTTGCCCATATCCACGAGGGTAGCGTTCAGAGCTGGGCCGGCGGGGCAGTTGAACACCAGGCGAACCGGGTCTTCCTTGCCACCAATGCCGAGCGGGTGCACTTCGGCGCGCACCTTGCCTTCGGCAATCGTGGGGCAGATTTCGAGCATGTGCGAGCCGAGTACCTGCTCGTTGCCGGGCGCAAAGTGGTAGGTATAATCCTCCATAAACGAGTTGCCGCCGGGCAGACCGGCACCCATCACTTTCATAGCGCGCACCAGCGCCGACGTTTTCCAGTCGCCCTCGCCGCCAAAGCCGTAGCCTTCGGCCATCAAGCGCTGGGTAGCAATGCCAGGCAGCTGCTTCATGCCGTGCAAGTCCTCGAACGTGTCGGTGAATCCTTTGGCGTTGCGGTCTTGCAAGAACTTGCGCATACCAGCTTCGATGCGCGCGGCATCGCGTAGGCTTTCGCGCTTTTCGCCGCCTTCTTTGAGGTTGTCAGCTAGCTCGTACTCATGCTCGTAGG
>CALMOO010000470.1:9349-13217 GCA_937871705.1 uncultured Hymenobacter sp. | reverse complement strand
GCGGCGACCCGAAGCGGTTCATGCCGCACGTTGACCTGTATCAACGGGCTTTCGCCCATTTCGGCCGTCCAGTGCAACCTATCGGCGTCCATTCCCCCGGCTATGTCGCGGACACGGACGAGAAGGCACGTGACGAGCTGTGGCCGAACTTCAAGCGGATGCGGGACCGGATCGGCGCCGAGCGGGGTTGGCCGCCGATGCGGCGGGCCGAGTTCGACGCGGAGGCGGACCGGGGGTCGCTGTATGTCGGATCACCGGAAACCGTGGCCCGCAAGATCGCAGCTACTGCGAGTGCCCTCGGACTGTCCCGGTTCGACCTGAAGTACAGCGCAGGCGCGTTGCCGCACGAGAAACTGACCTGCGGGATTGAGCTGTACGGCCGGGTCGTCGTGCCGATGGTGCGCGACATGCTTTCCCGCCAGTTAGCTCCTCCAGCAAGAAGCGCGGCCTGAGCGCTTTTGAACGATCGGGTGACTTCGGCGTGCGTTCGATCGTGCCCGTGGCCATGGTCGTGATGTTCTGCATGCGCGCTCATGCTTCAGATCCTTTCCAGCCAGGTTTCGCAAACTTCGATGCGCAACCCGTCCTGAGAGAAACCGGCATAGTTCGGCCAGATCTCGGTCATGGAGAAAGCGACGCGGTAGTAGTGCAGCCTTGCGCCTGCGTTGCGGCCGTGGCCTTCCTCCTCGTTGTCGAAGCCGGCGGGCTCGATGACCGCCTCCACCGAACCGGCCTTGCCGCGCAGTTAGAGAGGCACCCGGTAGTGGCCGACCGGGGGCGGCGTGCGTCGCCGCTGCGTATGCGGCCTCCGACTTGGGGAAGCTGCACGGGATCGCAGCCGGCCAGAACAGCCTCATGGAAACCACGGGCGGTCACGTCCGCATCTGATCGAAGGTACGTTCGACTTGTGCACGAAGCGACAGGACGGACAGGTCGGCCTGGTGCGGAATGACGTGACCAGCCGCGGCGGGGTCGGCGAGCAGCGTTGCACGGATCGCCTCCAGGTCGCCAAGAACACCATCCAGCGGCTGGCCCTGTCGCATGCGGTCGCCGACCTCCCTGTGCAGGGCCACGAAGACCCCCCGCTGGTTGGCAAGCAGCGCTGCACCGCCTACGTGCGCTGGGTGGTCGAGCGCCGACTATTCCCAGAATTTCTGGAAACCTACACCAAGGCCGTAGGCAGCCTCAAAGTGGGCAACCCTACCCTGGTAGATAACCCCGGCGATGCGCTGCCCGACTTGGCCTTCGGCCCGGTTATTAATTCACGGCAGGCCGAGGACCTCGACCGACTGTTCGACAATGCCAGCAAGACCGGCGCTATTCCGTTCCTCCAGGGCAAGCTCGATGACGGGCTGTTCCTGCCCGGCCAAGACCGCTCGGCCTACCGGGCGCCACGCGCGCTGGTGGGCCTACCCCGCCAGGCCGAGCTGTACTTCAAAGAGCCCTTCGGCCCCATCGACTCGGTGGTGCTCGTGGACCGCGTGGAGGAGCTAGTGGGTGAGATGAACATCTCGAACGGCGCGCTCGTGACGGCCCTGGGCTCGGACGATGAAAAGTGGGCCAACCGCACCGCCAAGGAGCTGCGCGCCTTCAAGGTGGGCATCAACAAGCTGCGCAGCCGCGGCGACCGTGAGGAGGTATTCGGCGGCCTAGGCGAGAGCTGGAAAGGCGCCTTCGTGGGCGGCAAGCTGCTGGTAGAAGCCGTGACGCAGGGCGCCCCGTCGCAGCCAGTGCTGGGGAATTATCCCGACGCGGTGCTGCTACCTGAGAAGGCGTAGCGCATTGCTCAACAAGTACTTGAAGGAGGGCCGTTTTCCAGCTGGAAGGCGGCCTTTCTTAGTTTCGTCTTTCGGCTATGATGCAAAAAGTCCTTATTGGTTTGCTAACCCTGCTCACACTAGGAGCAGCTGCCCAGAAGAGCCCTACCCCCGTCTTGGACTGGAAAGCCTCTGCAACGCTGCCTACTTACCTGCTGCAAACCGTGCAAAGCCAGGCAGTTCAGCGGCGAGCTGTGCTGAACCAAGCCCTGACTTCGGCCGCGGGCACCCAAGCCTACCGCGACTCGGCGCGGGCGCGCTTCAAGAGGGTGCTGGGGCCGCTGCCGGCGCGCACGCCGCTGCGGGCGCGGGTGGTGGGCACGGTGCCGCAGGCGGGGTTTCGGATTGAGAAAATTGTTTACGAAAGCGTGCCGCACCACCACGTCACGGCCAACTTGTACTTGCCCGCGGGCAAGGGCCAGAAGCCGGCGGCGCTGCTGTTTTGCGGGCACGAGCAGACGAGCAAGGCCACGCCTTCGTACCAGCAAACGGCCCGGCTGCTAGCGCGCAACGGCTTTGTGGTGTTCGTAATTGACCCCGTTTCGCAGGGCGAGCGGATGCAGCTGACCGACGCGGTCGGCAAATTTCTGACTCGCGGCGGCACCACTGAGCACACCTTGCTCAACGCCGAAGCGAACCTAATGGGGCGCACCCTGCCCGCCGAGCAGCTCTGGGACAACGTGCGCGGCCTCGACTACCTGCTGACGCGGCCCGAGGTGGATGCCGCCCGCGTGGGCTGCCTCGGCAACTCGGGCGGCGCTACGCAAACGGCGTATTTCATGGGCTATGACGACCGAGTGCAGGTGGCCGCGCTGTGCAGCTACGTAGCCGAAGGCGCACGCAACCTCACCCTCACTGGTCCGGCCGATGGCTGCGTGCCGCTACCCGGCGCGGGCGCCGCGGGCCTCGATATAGCCGACTGGCCCATCATGTTTGCGCCCAAGCCGGTGCTGCTGCTCACGGGCCGTTATGACTTTGTGGACCAAACCGATATGGAAGCAGCCTTCCAGGATATACACCACGCGTACGCCGCATTAGGCCAGCCTGATAAAACCGACATCTTCACTTACGACGACGGCCACGGCATCTCGGCGCCGAAACGGGCAGCGGCCGTGGCGTGGTTTCGGCGGTGGCTGGGGGTAGGCGGGCCTCTAGTGCCCGAGGATGGTGCGCCCGCCCTGCCCGAGGCCGCGCTGCGCTGCACGGCTACCGGGCAAGTCACGACCAGCTTTAAGGATGAAGAAACACTGGCTGCTACCCACTTGGCTTTGGCTAAAACCTTCCAGCACAGCCCCTACTCGGCCGAAGCACTGGCGGCGGTAGTGCGGCAGCAGTTGGGCATCTCGGCCAATGGCCCTACCCCCCTCATTGCGGCCGAGACCCGTGACACATTGCGCCGCCCCGATGGGCAGGTCTGGCAGCAGCTCATTTTGCGGCGTGATGGGGAGCCGCCGCTTCCGGCCCGGCTGCTGCTACCAGTAGGCCCTACCCCCCCTACTCGCCTGGTGCTCTGGCTACCCGGCCGGGGTGCAGCGGCCGTGCTCCAGGACAGTGCCGTTCGCCTTGCCGCCTACCAGCGCCAGGGCACGGCCGTGCTGCTGGCCGACCTGCGCGGCCTGGGCGAAACCGCCGACCCCGCCGCTTTTAACGACCCCAAGTATTACAACCAGGAATACCGCGACGCGCTGCTGTCCCTGCACTTGGGCCGGCCGCTGCTGGCCCAGCGCGTGGCCGATGTCTTCACGCTGCTGGCCTTTGCACAAAGCCAGGCGTCCTTTACGGCCCTACCCCTCTTTTTGCGCGCCGACGGCGTGGCGGCCCTGGTGGCACTGCACGCGGCGGTGCTTAGCCCACGCATTGGGCAGGTGCAGGTGAGCGGCGGGCCAGCGTCATTCAGCTATTTTTTGAAGAATCCGGCGACGAAGGACGCTTACTCTTCGGTGCTGCCTGAGGTGCTGCGTGCTTATGAGGTGGCAGATTTGCGCCGGGCGCTAGGCGCGCGGCTGGTGCCATAGCCGCAGGGTTTGCTTTACCAGAGTTGAGGCTGATTC
>CALMOO010000470.1:7768-9339 GCA_937871705.1 uncultured Hymenobacter sp. | reverse complement strand
CCCCGTCTCTTGCCAATTTATATAGAGTAGATTTAGTTGCATTACGTAAAGGCGATATAGCTTCAAAAACCTAACTACTCGCGCTAAGGCCAGCTTTTTTGGCAGGTAGCCTCACGCACCCTGCTTGAATTGGTGCCAGACAGGGCACAGAGGCCCCCGTAACTACTCGGTCTGCTTAAGGACAGGTAGCAGCCGTGGACTTGTATGCTGCCAGCGCGCTTAGCTCCTGGGCAATGCGGAGCTGCCAGCGTCGGCGCACTGGTGCTTCGGTGAGGTGGCCGCCCGCTTCCAAGTTGGAAGACAGCTGGCCGAGGCTTCACTGCCACAGGGTGCAGGCTTTCCATGCTAGGAAGCCGGATGGGTGGCAGGCTAGGCAGTTCGAAGGGGGTAGGGAGGGCACATCCAGTTGAGCCCTACAAGAGGGAAGCTGCGAAATGCCTTCGCCGGATGAGGTAGGCGGGCTACCAGCGCCGTGGGGTAGCGGGTCGCGCTCAATATTATTGCGGCGGCAGTGAGGACCGGGCGCGATGTAAGAGCCTCGCCGCCGGGCAAACGTCAGGTAGCGCATGGCATTCTTCACCTTGCCTGGCATGGGGCTAGCAAGTCGGCCAGCGCCTAGGCTACTGATAAATCCGGCGCGACTAGCGCTACTGCTTGGGCTGGAAAAACTGTCGACATTAGGCAGGAAGATTAGCGTTCGAGTATGAGTAACCTACCTAGCTGTTACGCGCCAAATCCTTAGTTCAGGCAAATGACGCTACCAGCGCAGAGTTGCTAGAGGCAGCCTAGTGGTTGGCCAGCAAAAGACGTACCCACTACTTCGCAATGATTTCCAATTGCCACACCAATTCTTCTTCTTTAATAGGGTAGGGCTGCCCGTGGCGGATAGTTTGGTACACTGCCTCAAACAAGCCGGCGTAGCTGCCCGGCGCAGCAGCATCGAGCGTGGTAACAAGTTTACCATCGGGGCCGAGAAGCGTGAGGCGGCCTTCCTGGCCGGGCTGCTCGTGGCCGTAGGCAGGGTCGGTGGGCAGCATGCCAGCCAGGAGCTGAGCTTCCTGCGGGTCGGTGCGGTGCCTGCGGTAGCTGCCGTGGGAGCCGTGCAAGACGGACGCCGGGCCGGGGTCGGCCACCAGCAGGCCGGCGGTGAGAAAGACATGCAGGCCCTCGGGGTAGCGCAGGTGCAAGCTGAAATAATCATCGACCTGCGAGTGCTCGCGGTAGGCGCCCTGGGCTTTATCAACTGATAAGGGCTTGCCAAACAAGCTAATGGCCTGGTCAATCAAATGTGGCCCCAAGTCGTAGAGCAGGCCCGAGCCAGGGATGTTGTCTTCCTTAAACTTCTTAGGATTGGGCAGCGGCTTGAAGCGGTCGTAGCGAAAATGCACCTCGATGAGGCGGCCCAGCTGCTCGCTCTGCACTATTCGCCGCACGGCGGTGGAGTCCGTGTCCCAGCGTCGATTTTGGTAGGCGAGCAGGTGGCGGCCCTGCTGCCGGGACAGCGCGTGCAACTCCCGCACCTCCGCCACGGTAATGGCAACCGGCTTTTCGAGCAAGACGTGCTTGCCAGC
>CALMOO010000470.1:4854-7758 GCA_937871705.1 uncultured Hymenobacter sp. | reverse complement strand
GCGTAAAGCTGGGCGTGTTCACCACCACCAGCTCCAGGCTGGGGTCGGCAAGTAGCTCGGCTACGCTGGTATAGCTCTGGATATGGGGGTAGTCGGCCTGCATGCGCTGCTCGTGGCGCTGCACCACGGCTTGCAGCGCAAAGCCCGGATGCTGGGTCAGAAACGGCGCGTGGAAAACCTTGCCGGACATGCCATAAGCCAGCAAGCCAGTACGAATGGGGGTAGAATCGGGAGTAAGCATAGGCCTCAAATATACCCGGCGGCCGCCTACCCCCTACTGCACGCGCAAGGAGATGTCGCTAAGCAAAATACTGCCCTAGCTAAACCTCCCTTGCTATTGCCCCGTGCTACGCTAATCAACTTGTATCGCCGCTACCCTCTTACTAGCAATTACTTGAGCATTTGCGGAGGTTTTTGCCGCCCGCAAGGGCACGGCCAGCCGCACCACGCTCACGCCGGGCTGGCGCAGCCACGCGGCCCGCGCCAGCTGCCCCAGCCCGATAGTGCCGGTGAGGTAATTGCCGCGCCGGGCCGAGCGGAATTGCTCGTGCACCTGCGTAAAATCGGCTTCATCGGGGGGGTAGGCGTCGTCGAAAGTCACAAGCACGTCTACTTCAGCCGCATCTGGCGCGAGGGTCAGGTGGGCATTTTGCTGGATTTTCTTGTACTCGTAGCGGTAGCCGTAGGTGAGCGCCGACAAGTCGCTGAGTACCGCCGAAGCCGTCGGGAATGCCCCGGCGCCGCGCCCCAGGAAAAACTGCCGGTCGGCAAAGCCGCTTTGCGTCACGAGGCCGTTAAACTCGTCGTGCACATTGGCTAGCTCGTGGCTGCTTGCCACCAACGTCGGCAGCACCGCCGCTGCAATACCGCCGCCCTCGGGCAAGCGGCGCGCTTCGGCTACCAGCTTGATAGCCAAGCCTTGCTCGCGAGCGTAGGCCGCCGCCAGCGGACTAATGCGGTCGATGCCCACAGCCAGCAGCTTCTCGGGCCCGGCCACCAGCCCAAAGGCGTGGGCCAGCAGCAACACGAGTTTGTTGCGGGCATCGAGACCTTCTACGTCCAGGGCCGGGTTGCTTTCGGCAAAGCCCAGCGCCTGCGCCTTGGCCAGCGCCTCGGCGTAGGGCTGCCCATCGCGGTTCATGGCCGTGAGAATGTAGTTGGTCGAGCCGTTGATGATGCCCTCTACCGAGTCGAGCAGGCCGGTGTCATAATACTCTTCCAGGTTGCGGATAACGGGTAGGCTGGCGCATGCGGCCGCCTCGTAGAGCAGCGGTGTGCCCGTGGTACGCTGCAGCGCAATTAGCTCGGGCAGGTGCTCGGCCAGCATCTTTTTATTGGCCGACACTACGGCTTTGCCTTTCTGCAATGCCTCTTTTACAATGAGATACGCATCATCGGCATTGTCAATCAGCTCCACAATCACGTCGAGATTGGGGTCGTCGAGCAAGTCGTTCTTATCGAAAGTAAACAGCTCGGCAGGTAGCGGGCGAGACTTGCTACGGTCTTTCACCGCGATGCGGCCGATGCGGGCGCGCAGGCCGGGCGTGCGCTCCAGCACCGCGTGCAAGCCCTGGCCGACAACGCCGAAGCCGAACAAACCGATGGTGATGTTGGTGCGAGTCATTGATTGTACTGGTAATTCTATCAATCATCTAACCCGTCTGTCATGCTGAGCTTGCGAAGCATCTTATCACGTCAGAACGAATTGTTTTAGCGTGATAAGATGCTTCGCAAGCTCAGCATGACAGACGGTTTTGTTTAAGCGAAAACTGGCTCCAGTACGTCCTCCTCTAGTACTACCCCCTTCGCTTTTTTTAACGCGATTAGTTGGTCGAGCGCCTGCGCTAAGTCGGCAATCAAATCCTCGGCATCTTCCAAGCCTACGCTCAGGCGCACCAGTCCATCGGCTACGCCCGAGGCTTGGCGGGTAGCGACCGGTATCGACTTGTGGGTCATGGTAGCTGGGTGGCAAAGCAGGCTCTTGGCACCACCCAGGCTTTCGGCCAGCTTGAAGTACTTGGTAGAAGTCACCAGCTTGGTAGCGGCTTCGATGGTGTCATCGGCCAAGGCCAAAGCCACAATGCCGCCGTGGCCGTGGGGCTGCTGGCGCTGAGCTACTTCGTAGTTAGGGTGGCTTTCGAGACCGGGGTAGTACACGCGGGCCACTTCGGGGCGCGTTTCGAGGAACTTGGCTACTTCGAGCGCCGACTTGCTCGACCGCTCGATGCTCAGCGGCAGCGTCTCGATACCGCGAATAACCAGAAAGCAATCGAATGGCCCCAGGATGCCGCCCGACGCGTTCTGAATGAATTTCAGCTCCTTTGCAATCTCCGGCGTCTTGGCCACGGCAATACCGGCAATAAGGTCGGAGTGCCCGCCCAGGTACTTGGTGCCGCTGTGCACCACGATGTCGGCGCCCAGCTCGATTGGCCGCTGCAGGATGGGCGAAGCGAAGGTATTATCGACGCAGAGCAAACAGTTGTTAGCCTTGGCAATCTGCGAGATAGCCGCGATATCCGACACTTTCAGCGTGGGATTAGAGGGCGATTCGAGCCAGATAAGCTTGGTTTTATCGGTGATGGTGGCAGCTACGTTGGCAGCATCGGTGGTATCGCAATACAAAATGTCGATGCCCAAGCGGCGGTACACGTGCTCAAACAAGCGAAACGCGCCGCCGTAGATATCGTCGATGGCAACTATCTGGTCGCCAGCCGAGAGCAGCTTCACTACCGCATCGATGGCGGCCAGGCCACTGGCGAAAGCGTAGCCCGAATGGCCACCTTCGAGCTCGGCCACAAGGTTTTCGAGGGCGAGGCGGGTAGGGTTGCCGGTGCGGGCATAGTCAAAGCCCTTGTTGACGCCGGGTGCTTCCTGCACGTAGGTAGACGTCTGGTAGATGGGAAC
>CALMOO010000470.1:0-4844 GCA_937871705.1 uncultured Hymenobacter sp. | reverse complement strand
GCGTGGAGCAGGCGAGTGGCAATAGACATGGGTAGCGAAGTTTAGTGTTGGTTGAAACAGTAAACTCCTGTGTACCTGTGCACCTAGTCAAGAATCTCTTACCGGCAGGGCATAAAAAATGCTCTACCGACAAGTCAGAAGAGCAACGCTGTGGCCATCAGCAAAGGCATCTTGTAGACTTATCTTCTTCCAAAACCTGGCCGAAGCCGCGTCTTGGAACAGGAATTAGCACCTTGTATCGCTACTGGTTGCTAAGGCATCACAGGGCCTGTCCCTCCGCCTTTCTTGATAAGTGCTCCGGTAAAGGAGCGCGGGGCAAAGGTAGAAGCCGAAATTTGGCTTGCACAATATTTCACCTAAAAATAATTTTCTTTTACTGTGCTAGCCCAAGCTGCACCAGTCGCTATAATCTGACTATCAACATATAAACAAATGTCCTTAATAGGCAATAAGCTTATCTGGAATTTGTAAAAACATCGTGAATCCGCGGTCCTCGTAGAGATAAAGGACTTAAAATGCCCCCTTTCTTTCTCCTCTTTATCCTATGAGTTCGCCTACTATTCAGGTTTTTCAAGGGCCGCAAGACCACACGCTACCCGTCGTAGTTCCGGTACGGCCCGTGACGCTGCACATCAACGGGCAAGACCGCACCTTGGATATTGCGCCTTGGACCACCCTGCTCGACGCCCTGCGCGAGTACCTCGACCTCACGGGTACCAAGAAAGGCTGCGACCGCGGCCAATGCGGCGCCTGTACGGTTCTGGTTGATGGCAAGCGCATTAACTCGTGCCTTTCGCTGGCGATGATGTGCGAGGGCAGCAGCATCCAAACCATTGAGGGCCTGGGCACTGAGGAGCACCTGCACCCGCTGCAACAGGCTTTTATGGACCACGATGCCTTTCAGTGCGGCTACTGCACGCCCGGCCAAATCTGCTCGGCGCAGGGCCTTATTAACGAGGGCCACGCCAAGACTGAAGACGAGGTGCGGGAGCTAATGAGCGGCAACCTCTGCCGTTGCGGGGCCTATACCAATATTCTTACGGCCGTGATGGAGGTGATGAACGCTAACGCTAGCAAGGCTTAACCTATGAACAGCTTCACTCTTACCAAAGCCACGACCGTGGAAGCGGCCGTGAACGACAATGCGGCCCATTACGGGTCGGCCTACCTGGGGGGCGGCACTAACCTCATCGACTTGATGAAGGGCAACATTGAGCGTCCTACCCACCTCATTGGCCTCAATAAGCTGCCGCTGCATCAGATTGAAAATCTGCCTGATGGCGGCCTTCGCCTGGGCGCGCTGGCCACCAATGCCGACACCGCCTACCATCCCGAAGTGCAGGCGCGCTACCCCCTGCTGAGCCAGGGCATCCTGGCTGGGGCCTCGGCGCAGCTACGCAACATGGCCACTGATGCCGGCAACTTGTTGCAGCGCACGCGCTGCTACTACTTCTACGACACGGCTACCCCCTGCAACAAGCGAGAGCCTGGCTCGGGCTGCTCGGCCATTGCCGGGTTCAACCGCATTCACGCCATTTTAGGCCAAAGCGAGAGCTGCATTGCAACCCACCCTTCGGACATGGCCGTGCCCCTGGCCGCCCTCGAAGCGGTGGTGCAGGTGAGCGGGCCCGACGGCACGCGCAGCATCAAGTTCGCGGACTTTCACCGGCTGCCCGGCGACACGCCAGAATTGGATAATAACCTGCAGCGGGGCGAGCTGATAACCAGCATTGACCTGCCAAAGAAGGGGTTTGAAAAGCATTACACATACCTGAAATTGCGTGACCGCACGAGCTACGCCTTTGCGCTAGTATCGGTGGCGGCAGCGCTGGAGCTAGACGGCGACACCATTGTGGAGGGTCGGCTAGCGCTGGGGGGGGTAGCCCACAAACCCTGGCGTGACCAAGACGCCGAGGCGCTGTTGAAAGGCCAGCCGGCCACCGTCGACACCTTCCGCCGGGTGGCGGCCAAGGTGGTGCAAGGTGCTAAAGGCTACAGTTCTAACACCTTTAAGATAGAACTAGCCAAGCGCGCCATTGTGCGGGCTCTGAAGCAAGCCACTGAGATGAACTACCCTACCGATACCAACGCCTTTCTAAATTCGAATCCATGAGCCAGACTATTGCTAATCCGCCCGATATCCACTTGGGCACCGAGTATTTCGGCAAGCCCGTGAACCGCGTCGATGGTCCGGCTAAGGTAACGGGTGCAGCCAAATACGCCGCTGAGTTTAACGTACCTGACTTGTACTATGGCGTGGTGGTGAACAGCCCAATTACCGTGGGCAAAATCATAAAAATCAACAGTGCGCCCATCCTGAGAATACCGGGGGTAGTGCAGGTTTTTTCGCACGAAAATGTGCCGACGCTGGCTTGGCGCGATAAAAACTATAAGGATGATATTGCGCCGGGCGGCTCGCCGTTTCGGCCGCTGCACGAGCCCAATATCATGTTCAATATGCAGCCGGTGGCGCTGGTTGTGGCCGAGACGTATGAGCTGGCGCGCTACGCCGCTTCGCTACTAGAGATTGAGTACGAGGCCACTGCGCACCAAACCAACCTTGAGTTTAAGCGCAAGGATGGCTTTCATCCCGGCAAAGAGAAATCGAGCTGGACGCCCCCGCCCCCGCCGCGCGGCAACCCCAAGGAGGCTTACGAAAAAGCGCCGCATCAGCACGAGGCCGAGTACATTCACTTGGCGCAGCACAACAACCCGATGGAAAACTTTGCCACTACGGCGGAGTGGCTGGGTGATGGTAAGAAGCTGAATATCTACGACAAAACCCAGGGCGCGCCTAACGTGCAGAAGTATATCATGAACATATTCGGGCTCTCGAAAGAGGAAGCCCATGTGGTGTCGAGATATACGGGCGGTGGCTTTGGCTCGGGGCTGCGGCCGCAGCACCAAGTGTTTATGGCCGTGCTGGCGGCGTTGGAGCTGAAGCACTCGGTGCGCGTGTCGCTGACGCGCGAGCAGATGTTCAGCTTTGGCCACCGGCCGCACATCCTGCAAACCCTGAAAGTAGCAGCCGACGACACGGGTGCGCTGCAATCACTGCAGCACGAAACGCTGTCCGAAACGTCGCAGTTCGAGAATTTTACCGAGATGGTGGTCAACTGGTCGGGCGTGCTTTACCAGTGCGAAAACGTGAAGCTCGATTATGAGCTGGCCAAAATCGACGTGTATACGCCTATGGACATGCGGGCGCCCGGCGCGGCTAGCGGCTCATTTGCTCTGGAATGCGCCTTGGACGAACTATCCTACAAAGCCGGCCGCGACCCGTTGGAGTTTCGCCTGCTCAACTACGCTGACACCGACTTGAACGAGAAAAAGCCGTTTTCGAGCAAGAAGCTGCGCGAGTGCTACCACCAGGGTGCCGCTAAGTTTGGCTGGGACAAGCGTAGCCCTACCCCCCGCTCCATGCGCGACGGCGACCTGCTCGTGGGCTGGGGCATGGCCACCGGCATCTGGGATGCCGGCCAGAAAAAAGCCGCCGCCAAAGCTAGCCTCACCGCCGAGGGCCACCTCACGGTGAGCAGCGCCACCAACGACATCGGCACCGGCACCTACACCGTGATGGCCCAGATAGCGGCCGATACGCTCGGCTTGCCGCTGACTGATGTGAAGGCCGTGCTTGGCGACACCACGCTGCCCGAAGCGCCGGTGCAGGGCGGCTCGGCCACCGCCGCCTCGGTAGGTATGGCCGTGCAAACGGTGTGCAAAGCGCTGGGCGAGAAGCTGCTCAAGCTGGCGCAAAAAATGGATAAGTCGCCTCTGAAAGGCATTGACTTTGAGAATGTTCAGTTCGTGGATGGCCAAATCCGGGCCAACGAAGACATTAGCAAAACCGTCGCCATCAAGGACGTGCTGGCCGCTAGCGGTGAAGACAAGCTGGAGGCTGAAGCCACCGCCAGCCCCGATATGTTGAAGCAGGCGCCTTACTCGAAGCACGCGCACAACGCTGTCTTTGTGGAAGTGAAAGTTGACGAAGAACTGGGCACCCTGCACGTAACCCGCGTGGTAAATGCGGTGGCCGCCGGCCGCATCGTTAACCCCAAAACGGCCCGCAGCCAGGTACTGGGCTCGGTGGTGTGGGGCATCAGCATGGCCCTGATGGAGGAGTCAGTGATGGACCACAACTTCGGCCGCTATATGAACCATGACCTCGCCGAATACCACATTCCGGTGCACGCCGACGTTCACGACATCGACGTGATTTTGGTGGAGGAAGAAGACGATATTGTAAACCCGCTCGGCATCAAAGGCATTGGGGAAGTAGGCTTTCTGGGCGTGGCGGCAGCCATTGCTAATGCCGCGTACCATGCCACTGGCAAGCGCGTGCGCCACCTGCCAGTGAGCCTTGATAAGCTGCTGTAAGTGCACAACTAGTACTGCTAAAAACGCCCCGCATTTGATTAAATGCGGGGCGTTTTGGTTTGCCTATCTAATACTTGTTATCGCGCAGATTATCGCGCAGAAAAAGCAGCTGCGAATTCCTTGGCAAAATCTTCCAGCTTCACCTTGCCGAGGGCGGGTTTGTGCTGCTCGTAATCTTCGCCCAAAGCGCCGCTATTCATGCTAGCGTAGATGTCTACGATGTCGGCGGCGGTGCTGGGGGGTAGGCCGTTTTTGAGCAGGTTTTCCCGCATTTGCTCGTCCGAGAAGGCCACCCAGCGCAGGTCGGGCTGGCCGATGGCAGTGCCTAGTGCGTGCGCGACATCGTCTTGGGTGCGCTCGTCGCTGGCTACGTAGCGCACGGTGCGGCCGGCGGCGGTGGGGGTAGTCAACTCTTCGGCGGCAGCGGCGGCAATATCGCGGGGGTGCACAAGCGCCCCTCGGTAGTT
>CALMOO010000469.1 GCA_937871705.1 uncultured Hymenobacter sp. | reverse complement strand
GCCCAGGGCAAGGCCTACGGGGTAGAAGTCTCCATCCGTAAATCGACGGGTAAGCTCAATGGCTGGCTGAACTACACGTATTCCCGCTCGTTGGTGCGCGTGCTGGCCAGCCCCACCGCCGAGCAAATAAACGGCGGCAGCTGGTACCCCAGCAACCTCGACAAGCCCCACGACGTGAGCCTAGTGGGCAACTACCGCTTTAGCCGGCGCTTCAGCAGCTCGCTCAATTTCAACTACAGCACGGGCCGGCCCATCACGCTGCCGCTGGCGCTCTACGATGCTGGGGGTGCGCCTCGCATTCTCTACTCCGACCGCAACGCCTACCGCATTCCCGACTACTACCGGGTCGATTTTGGCCTGAACATCGAGGGCGGCCACAAGGCCAAGAAACTGGCCCACAGCTCCTGGACGGTGTCGGTGTATAACCTGACCGGCCGCCGCAACCCGTACTCGGTCTACTTCAAGTCGCAGAATGGGGTAGTGAACGGCTACCAGCTTTCCATCTTTGGTCAGCCCATTCCCACCGTCACGTATAACTTTAAATTCTGAGTGCTTATGTCGAAAACCTTAGCTCAGCGCCTACCCCCGCTGAGAGGCGCGCACCTGGCCAGAGCGCTCGCGAGCCTGCTCGTACTGCTGGGTAGCTGCGTCGACCCCTACGCGCCCGCTATTATCAGCACGCCGCAGACCTACCTGGTAGTCGATGGCACTATCAATCTGAGCGGCATCACGACGGTGCATCTTTCGCAGACCCGCAGCCTGAGCGCGGGAGCCACCTCGCCGGTTGAAAGCAAAGCCACCGTAGCCATTCAGGACGACGCGGGCACCAGCTACCCCCTCGCCGAGCAGGCGGCCGGCACGTACACCTCGGCCGCCCTGACGCTGGCCCCTACCCACCACTACCAGTTGCAATTGCGCTTGGCTAGCGGCCGCGCGTATGCCTCCGACCTGGTGGCCGCTAAGCCGGCCCCGGCCATTGATGACGTGACCTGGGCCGCCCAGCCCAACGGCTTGCAGATTTACGTGAACAGCCACGACGCTACTAATGCTACGCGTTACTACCGCTGGTCTTATCAGGAAACGTGGCAGTTTCACTCGGCCTTTCAGTCTGATATAGAGTATGTGAATGGGCAGATACAGCGGCGCGCCGAGAACATCTACCAGTGCTGGCGCACGGAAAACTCTACATCCATCTCCTTGAGCACTACCGACCAGCTTAGCCAAGACGTCGTGTCGCAGCTTCCGCTGACGCTGGTGCCCCCCACCTCGGAAAAAATCCACTACTTGTACAGCATTTTGGTGCAGCAATACGGCCTTACCCCCGAAGAATTTTCCTATTGGGATAAGCTGCGCAAGAATACCGAAAGCCTGGGCACCCTCTTCGACCCGTTGCCGTCGCAGCTCAGCGGCAACGTGCACAGCCTCGACACCCCCAGCGAGTTTGTGCTGGGCTACGTAGGCGCCGGCTCCGTCACCGAAAAGCGCATCTTTATCAGTACCACTCAGTTGCCCTACAACCGCAATTTTACAATCACTGGCTACGAAGCCTGCGCTGCGCCTGACACAGTGCTGATTAATAACCTGGATTCCAGCTTCAACAATCCCGGCTATTTGCCGATTGACCCGGTCGGTAACTATCCTCCCAGCGGCTATACTGGGGCGCCGGCCAGCTGCGTCGACTGCCGCCAGCGCGGCACCAACATTAAGCCCAGCTTTTGGCCATGAGTACCATGCAGCACTTCGCACATCTCTATCGGTACTTGTTCACCCAGCTGCTGGCCGCCTTCGCGGGCATCAGTTTGCTGGCCCCCGGCGTAGCGCTGGGGCAAGCCAAGCCTGATTCGTTACCCTCCTTTAATCAGCTATTTGCTAAGTACCAGGCGCGTACTCCCACCGAAAAGCTGTTTATGCACCTTGACCGGCCGGGCTACGTGAGCGGCGAAACCATGTGGTTTAAGCTCTACCTGGTAGAGGGCACCACCCAGCGGCCGTTGGCCGCCAGCACCGTGGCTTATGTAGAAGTACTTGGCCCGGACCAGGTGCCCGTGCTACAAGCCAAAATTGCCCTGCGCGATGCTACCGGGCACGGCTCGTTGGAGCTACCCGCGGGGCTGGTGCCCGGCCGCTACCTGGTGCGCGCCTACACCAGCTGGATGCAAAACTTCGGGCCGGAATTCTACTTTCAAACCCCGGTTACCATCATCGACACCCACCAGCCGCTTGGGGTGCCGCTGGCCCGCCCCGCAATCGCCTACGACCCCCGGTTTTTTCCCGAAGGCGGCTACCTGGTCCAGGGCCTGCTGAGCAAAGTTGGCTTTAAGCTGACGGACAGCCGCGGCCGCGGCGTGGCGGCCGAAGGCACGATACTGGATGATGCGGGGGGTAGCGTCGCACATTTCAGCACGCTTTGGGCGGGCCTGGGCAGCTTCGCCTTCACGCCCACCAAGGCTGGGGCAGCCTACAAGGCCGTCATCAAGCTGCCTAATCAACAGACGATTACGTATGCCCTACCCCCCGTGCGCAAGCAGGGCTACGTGCTACACCTCGAAGATACCGACCCCCGGCGACTACGCCTGGTAGTGCAGTCTCAGGGGCCGGCTGCCATCTCCGAAACAGTCTTTTTGCTGGGGCACGCCGGGCAAAAGGTGGTTTTGGCCGCCGAAACCCAGATGCGCTGCGGGCAGGTCGAGTTCTCGGTGCCCAAGCAGCAGCTGGCAGCTGGCATATCGCATTTCACGCTCTTCAACAGCCAACGCCAGCCCGTGTGCGAGCGGCTGTACTTTCGGCCACCCGCGGCTACGCTGGCGCTCGCCGCCACTGTGGATAAAGCCCAGTACGCAGCCCGCGAAAACGTAACCTTGCAAGTGGCTGCTCCCGGGCCGCAGGCCGCCAACCTGTCGGTGGCCGTGTACCAGCTAGACTCGCTTTCGGCTGCGGGCGGGGCCGACATCACCAGTTACCTGTGGCTGGCCGCCGACCTCAAAGGCCAGGTCGAAACCCCCAGCCGCTACTTTGCGCCCGGCCCGGAAGCCGCAGCGGCGGCCGACAACCTGATGCTTACGCAAGGCTGGAGCCGCTTTCGGTGGGCCGAGGTGCTGGCGCCCAAGCCCGACTCGCTGCCGCACTTGCCCGAGTTGAATGGCCCCGTGGTGCGGGGCCAAGTGCTGGCCCGCACCACGGGGGCACCCGCCCCGAATGTGCCCGTATACCTGGCCTCGCCGAGCCGGCGCATTCAGCTCTACACCGCTAGCAGCCAAGCCGATGGCCGCGTGCAGTTTGAGCTGCCTGATTTATACGGCCCGCGGCAATTGGTAATCCAGACCGACCCCCGGCGCGACAGCGTTTACCGGGTAGAAATCCAAAATCCCTTCTCGACGCAGTACGCTGGGCCGGCCGCGCCGCTGCTACCCTCCTCGGAACTGGCCGCGAGCCTACTGCGCCGGCACGTGCAGCGCGAAGTGCGGGAGCGCTACTTTGGGAGCCCGCCAGTGCGCTACGCCGCCCCAACCCTGGACAGCGCCGCCTTTTATGGGCCGCCTAGTGAGCACTACCTGCTCGATAAGTACACGCGCTTTAAAGTGATGGAAGAGGTGCTGCGCGAGTACGTGCCGGGCGTGCTGGTGCGCATTCACAAAGACGGCTTTCACTTTATCGTGCCCGACTACCAGACTCGCGCCCCAATGGAAAACCCACTGGTGCTGCTCGACGGCGTACCCGTATTCAATGTCAATCGCGTGATGGCATTTGACCCTTTGAAAGTAAAACGGCTGGATGTGTTGACAACGCGCTACTTTCTGGGGCCGTTGATGCTACCCGGCGTCATTAGCTTCAGTACCTATAAGGGCGACCTGGCTGGCTTTCCGCTCGACCCGCACGCGCTCCTGCAAGAGTATGAAGGCTTGCAGGGAACGCGGGAATTTTATGCGCCGCGCTACGAAACAACGGCCACCGCGCAAAGCCGCCTGCCCGACTTCCGCAACCTGCTCTACTGGAACCCCACCGTGACGACTACCCCCGGGGCTGGCGCGACAGCTACCTTCTATACTTCGGACCAGGTAGGCAAATACTGCATTGTAGTACAAGGCCTTACGGGTAATGGGCTGACGGGCAGCACCAATCTGATGCTAGAAGTGAAGGCGCCTTTGTAGAGGTTGCATTAGGTGCATAGGCCCAGCACAGGCCGGGCCCATAAAGAAGTTCAAGGACTATTCCATCGGCTACTTACACGTCGGCTTTGCCGAAGTTCAGAAGAAAGGCGCCAGTACGCCCTGATGCTTAAAGCGCATTTTGGTGTGACGTTCACCAGCTCACCTCAGCCCCAGAAATGCTCTTTAGCGCGGCAAGTAGATGGTCTTACCCTCGCGAACCGACTGCCGGGCAGCATCCAGGATTTCGACTACTAGTAAGTTCGTGGCCAGCGACGACAATACATCCTCGGGGGCGGTGCCCCGCACAACCGCCGCCAGATAAGCAAACGGCTCGTCGTAAGGGGCTGGCGGGGCCGGCACTACTTGGTCTTGGGCGGCGTCTTTTTCGGTGCGCCGCACCCGCAGGTGGTCGCGGTCAAGGGCCACGACTGAGCCTGTCTGGCCGTACACTTCCAAGTCTTTGCGGGCATAGGGCCAGTTCCACGACGCTTGGATAACACCCTGGGCCTTAGCATAAGTAAGCAGGATGGTTACGTCGTCTTCTACCTTGGGGTATACGTCGGGCTTGATGTGCAAGGCGCTGGCAGTGACGGCGAGCGGCCGCTCGCCGTGCATGAGCCACGTCATCAGGTCGGCGCCGTAGCAGCCGAAGTCGGGCAGCGCCCCGCCGCCATTTTGCACCGGGTCAGTTAGCCAATCCAAAAACTCCTTGTTAACCCCAATTTCTTTGGGCCCCTGGTGGCCATCGTGGGCTACCATCCGGCGGATATCGCCCAGGGCTTTTTCCTCTACCAGCTGGTAAGCCTGGCGGTTGGAGCCGTACCAGGTGGTTTCGTAATTAGTCAGCAAATGAATATGGTACTTCTGGGCCAAAGCCGCCATCTGGCGGGCGTGGTCCATGTTCACGGCCAGCGGCTTTTCCACCATTACGTGGATGCCCTTGGGCGCGCAAGCTTTTACTACGGCCAGGTGCTCGAAGATGGTACCGAATGCCGTGACAGCCTGCGGCTTGGTTTTAGCTAACATCTCATCCACAGTGTTATACACCAGGTCCATGCTCAGGCCATATTGCTGCGTGTAGCGCCGGGCGAGGTCGCGGTTGGGCTCGGCAATGCCTACGATAATAATGTCGCCGCGCTTGGCGCGGCCCAGTATTCCATGCACGTGCGTGTGGGTGAGGCCGGCCACGCCTACCCGTAAAGGAGGCTGAGTTTGGGCGGTGACTAAGCGGCCCCATATAGTCAACAACAGAACAAGTGCGACAACCAGCGTCCTAGGCATCATAGCGGGTGGGAAAGATGAGGCAGCAAGATACCGTGGCCAAGCTGACCTGGTTGCCTGGGCAAGCGAGCGCGTAATTTATTTCTTGGTATCTGCCTAGCTAGTACTTTTAAAGCCGCGACTTTTGCGACGGCCCTACCCCCCTCTTCCCACCCAATGAACTTCCTCCGCAACACGCTGCTGCTAGCTGCCTGCGCAGCGGCTACGCTGCTCACCGCTTTCCGCCCCCAGCCGCAGGCAGCGAAAGCCGACACCTGGCAAAATCTATTCGATGGCAAAACGCTCACGGGCTGGAAACGGCTGGCCGGCACGGCCGACTTCCGGGTCGAAAATGGCGTCATCGTGGGCACGAGCGTAGCAAATTCGGGTAATTCCTTTCTGGTTACCGAAAAGGAATACGGTGATTTCGCCCTTGAGCTCGACGTTAAAATTGATAGCCCATCCAGCAATTCGGGCGTGCAAACGCGTAGCCACTTCAACTCGCCCGCCCAGCCAAATCAAGTGTACGGCCGGCAGGTGGAGATTGACCCTTCCGCGCGGAGTTGGTCGGGCGGCATCTATGATGAGGCCCGCCGCCAGTGGCTCTACCCCCTCGATTTGCACCCACAGGCCAAAACGGCCTTCAAAGTAGGTGAGTATAACCACCTCAAGGTGGAGTGCATAGGCAATGAAATGAAGACCTGGGTTAATAATGTGCCCATGGCCTACGTGGTAGACCCCGTGGACCCGAAAGGCTTTATTGGCTTGCAGGTGCACGCCGTGACGGATGCCGCGCATGCGGGCGAGAAGGTGTATTTCAAGAATATTCGCATCAAGACTACCGGACTGACGCCCAGCGCCTTTCCGGCCGATATCTACGTGGTCAACTTCGTACCTAACTACTTGACCTCCTACGAAAAGCAGCACGGCTGGAAGCTGTTGTTCGATGGCAAAACCAGCCAGGGCTGGCGCAGTGCCAAAGGCTCGGCCTTCCCGGCCCAGGGCTGGCAGGTGGCGGATGGCACCATGACCGTGCTGCCTTCGGAAGGCAAGGAAGCGGCCAACGGGGGCGATATTGTGACGAATGCCGAGTACCGGGCCTTCGACTTGTCGTTTGAATTTAAGCTAACGCCCGGCGCCAACAGCGGCGTGAAATACTTCGTGACGCTGGCCGAACAGACGGACGGCTCGGCCATCGGCCTGGAGTATCAGGTGCTCGACGATGCCTTGCACCCCGATGCCAAGCTCGGGCGCGATGGCGACCGCACGCTCGCCTCGCTCTACGATTTGAAAACGGCCGACAAGCCCGCGCGCTTCGTGC
>CALMOO010000468.1 GCA_937871705.1 uncultured Hymenobacter sp. | reverse complement strand
CTTCTACCTACTACCATGCTGACTACTAGCCAAACTGATGCCGCCCGCTTGCAATTCGAGGGCATGATTGAAGACATGCGCTTAGCGCAAGCGGGGGTAGGCGTCACGTACGACAATCTACCCAGTATACTAGTTGAGTGCGCTAAGCTGGGCCTTGCCCTTCTTAACTCATACGACCAAGATATACAGCGCATTTGGGGCCGGGATACGAACCCCGTACACACGCCATTAGAAACAAACAATCTGCTAGGCTTCGCGGGGGAGACCTATCCCTTTGCGGACGGCACGGGCGCTGATTGGGCGGTGCTGCTGGGCGGCCCGCTGAAAGACGTTTTCTTCCTTGGGCGCACGGGTGAGGGACTGGATAAAGCCTTACGCATTACGCCACCTATAGCCGCGCGGCTCATTGGCTTGCTGCGCCAAATCGCACCCAACTCATGAGTACGGAAAAAACAGTGCGCGGGCTCCGGTTTATAAAGCTGGACAACGGCCACATTCAAGTCTATGCCAGACAGCGAAGCCGACAACTTGCCGCCATAGGCATTAAGCACAGTGCTTGGCGCTTGGCATTTGAAGCTAGCCCAGCCCTAATCAAGGACTTATACGACTTCATGAGCGCCGAGACTCCTAGCCTGCCAGCCTCACCAGTAACACCAGCCGCTGAGTTGCTTAAGGCTGACGCCTGAGCGCAACAAAAGCGCCCGCCGCTACTCAGGCGCCGGGCGGGGGCGGGGTGCCGTGTTCCTTATGATACGCGGCCACGGCGTCCTCTGCCAGCATCCGCAGCAACTCGGCCGGCTTGCGACGCTGGGCGGCGGCTACGGCGGTGAATTGAGCGCGCAAGGCGCCCGATAAGCGGATGCAAAAGGTCTGCGGCGGGTCTTCGGATTTTGGGCGGGCCATGCCGCAAAAGTAATCAGAAATAATAACTGCCTTGCGTGTTGCATAACTGCAATACAGTTATTATATTTGCAATACGCAAACGGAAAGAAGCCCTGCCAGGGGCTGCTAGTACGACACCGGGCCGCGCTATCGGCCTTGCACCCACTTCACAATGGCCTGGCAGCCATTTTATGAAGGCCCCTTTGCCCAGCGATAGCGCGCTGGGCGGGGGCTTTCTTCATTTCTGCCACCATGATAAAGGAACAACTTATTTTAGATGCCTGCTGCGGTAGTCGAATGATGTGGTTCGACAAAGCCAATCCGAGCGTCACGTTTGCCGACATACGGGAAGAAAGCCATACGCTCTGTGACGGTCGGGCCTTGGAAGTGAAGCCGGATATAATCGCTGACTTTCGCGCTATGCCCTTTGCTGACAATGCTTTTCACTTGGTTGTCTTTGACCCGCCGCACCTTAAGAGGCTAGGCAATACCTCTTGGCTGGCTAAGAAGTACGGCCGGCTGCTGCCGACGTGGGAGGATGATATAAAGGCTGGTTTCGCAGAATGCTGGCGCGTACTAGCTCCTAAAGGCACGCTCATTTTTAAGTGGAACGAACACGAGATACCGCTTAGTAGGATTCTGCCACTGCTGAGCCATGCACCGCTGTTCGGGCACACCTCGCGCAAGAACGGCGAAACTGTTTGGATGACCTTTTTTAAGCTGCCGTTATGAATACTATCCTAGAAAAGTTTGTAGAGGCCGAGTTATTCAACGAGCCTATGCGCGCCTACTTCAATGGACTTGGTGCGTTAGAGCACGAAGCTTTTGGACGCCAAGTGCAACGCCTGCGCCAAGTGCAGCTAGAACCCTACGGCATTGCTGACCTAGTAAACATTATCCATGCTGACCAAGAGTCGCGCCATGTAATCATTCAGGTAATTGAGTGCAAGCGCGATATGGTAAACCTGCACACCTACGCACAAGCCAAAAGGTATCTGGCTGCGCTCAAAGTGGCATTGGTAGACTTTGTTGCTAATATGGAGCGGATGGGCTTTGAGGTACGCTGGGAGTGCGTGCTGGTTGGCCACCGGCTTGATTCATCCTCTGATTTGGTTTTTGTTCTTAATGATGACCCAGCCACAAGCGTTTTCACCTATCAGCGGCAAGGCAAAGAGCTTGTATTCAAGGGCTATGGCAATAATTGGGGTTACCATAGCCGTGGGCGGTCTAATGTCCATGACAAGCTTGAACAACTAGTAAAGCGCCAATCGGCCGTTGCTTGGCAGGTAGCAGCCGACCATTTCGCTGACTACTATTCTAAGTACGACAAGCAGGGCAATCCGCTATGAACGGCTACGCCTTGGCCAGCGCCTTCCGCACGCTTCGGGAGAGTTGGCGCTTCACCTCCATTGAAGCAGACCTCTACTACGAGTTAGTAGGCATTGCTAATGAGCGCGGCTGGCCAGCCGGCTTCCAATACTCAAACCAGCTTATCTGTGCGACCATTGGGATTTCCGAGAAATCACTGATAGCAGCTCGCAACCGACTCAAGCAGGCAGGGCTATTGGACTTCGTATCAGGCCAGAAGCGCGCCCCCACCTCCTACACTCTGCGCCAGAAAGGCTTACCTCAGGTAAGTAAAAAGGGGGGTAAAAGCGCCAGTGTATCTGACAGTGAAAGTGACAGCCCCTTATATAAGGAGTTAAAACAAAAGGAAAACGAACTTCAAATAAAACTGCAAGAGGAGCGGAAAGCGGCTGACGCCGCCCGCTTTGAATCAGAAAAAAAAATGACGGCTTTGCTGGCTGAAAACGAATTACTGAAAGCAAAGCCGATTGAAGTTAGTACCCCCCTGGTTGCGGCCCCCCCCCCGCTAAAAGCCAGCCGGGGCGGCAAGCAGCTAATGGCTGATACGCCTTTTGCTGACTACGCCACCTTCGCCGCCGCATGGGAGGCCGCTGCTGCTGCCAATCCTGCCACCTACGCCGACTTTGCTGGCGTGAACCTGCCACACTACCACGCTGCGCTGCTCGACTGGAGCTCGGCCAATGGTGAGAAGAAAGCAGATTGGCTGGCCACTATTCGCGGTTCCGTTCGGCGCGATGCTGACGAAGGCCGGCTACGAAAAGCCGGCGTCATAACGCAACAATCCAACCCCCAACAGCATGCAGTCAATCGCCCAAGCTATAGCAACGCAGGCAACGCCGCCGCTGCACGTCTCCAAACCCCTACCCCCGACGCCAGCAGCGCAAACGCCTGGGGGCTCCCAGCCTACACCCCCCCGGCCAGTGCTGCCACCCTCCCCGGAGGCAATTGAGCTAACGGAGGCTGAGCTAGAAGCCATTACGCGGCCCGCCATTGCCCGTGCCATCAAAGAGGCTAAGCAGTACCGCTACGATAAAATCAAAGAGGCTATCTACTGGTGGGGCGTCTCCAACCCGCAGGCAGCCGCCCGGCTAGAACTCGATGAGCTGAAGCGCCGCTACATGGCCGCCGCCCAGGAGCAGATACACCCTGCCTACGCCACTGACCACGGCCTTAAGCAGATTCTGCATGCGCTCTCGCTCTACTTTGCCAACGACGCTGGCTTTGAGAAGCTGGCAGACGCCACCGGCCGGCCCTACGCCCTGCGCAAGGGGCTGCTGCTCATCGGCACGAAGGGCGTGGGCAAGTCAAGCATGATGCGCGTCTGGGGCCAAATCAACCAGCGCCAGCGCTTCGGGGTGAAGTCCTGCCAGGCCGTGGCCGCCGCCTACGCCAAGGATGGCGACGAAGGGCTCGAAATCTACGGCCAGCGCCACAGCAGCGGCGTGTGCTTCGATGATTTGGGCGTCGAGCCGCTGACTAGCAAGAACTGGGGCAACGATGTGAGCTCGATGGCTACCGTGTTACAGGCCCGCTACGACCTGTTTCAAGCTGGCCAGATTCCCGGCTGCGCTACGCACCTCACGACGAACCTGACGTGGGCTGACTTGCAGAAGTATGGCGACCGCGTTACCGACCGCATGGTCGAAATGTTTAACATCGTCACGTTTGACCCGGCTACGCCCAGCCGGCGCCAGTAACCCCAGCCGCCCAGCCGCTGCGGAAACGGCGGAAACGCGCGGGGCGGGTAGGAACCTAAGAAACGTAAGAAACCATGAGTAACACAGTAACCACCACGGGCACCAGCTTGGAAGTATTGGCCCCGTACCTGCCGTATGGCATAAAAATAAAGACACCTGATGGCGATGGCAAAATGACGGCTATTGACGCCTCAGAGAAATGGGGCATTAGCGTAGTAGTAGGCATTTCTAGAAACTGTTACACGCCCGCCCTGTGCCAGCCCTATTTGCGTTCCTTCGCCGCCCTATGCGAACCCTTAGAGGATGGCACAGTGCCAGCCGTTGAAGCTGCCAGGATTTCTGGCGCTACAGACTTCTTTACCGGGCCCTTCGTCACCAAAATTGTGGACCACCCGCCAATGGGCCGTGCTGTAGTGGTTATGAATGGTGACCACGAAGAAGCGCGCGGGGTATTTTGGGTTTACGAGAACAAGATGGCCATGATAGCCTCTTGGCCATGTATCGTCAGCGACGCTTGGCGTTACCTGCGATTTC
>CALMOO010000467.1:830-3599 GCA_937871705.1 uncultured Hymenobacter sp. | reverse complement strand
CGGTATACCCGCTCCATGCCCGACATATCCTGGAGCTTGTAAGTCGACTCGAGATGCGCCCCGAAGTCGTTGCCGTGGAAAATAGTTTTTTCGTAGTCCGGGGCGTAGCGCATGAATGTGTCGCCGCTTACGAAGTACACGGCCGAGCCCACCATGGCCAGCGCCACCACCACCAGCATGAGCCGGGTCAGGCGCCAGCGCATCACCAGGTAGTACACGCCGCCGGCCGGCACGGCCAGCCACGAAGCCCGCGTGTAGGAAGTGACCAAGCCAAAAAGCAGCACCCCGCCCAACGCGAGCCATACCCGCCGCAGCCGGGGGGTAGGGGCTTGCGCGGCCAGGCCGCCAGCCAGCGGCAGCAACAAGGCCAGCGACGTGGCGTACGTGACGTGGTTGCGGAAGAAGGGCCGCAGGGCTACGTTGATGGTGGCAAAGGAAAAGTGCATGGCCGCGTGCTGCGGAATTATCCAGAGCACGAGGGCAGCCATCGCGGCCACGTAGCAGCCGGCTACCCGCCAAAAGTCGGCCGGCCGCCGCACCAGCAGCAACGTGCCCAGCAAGAACGGCACCAGGTACCACACCTTGGCCAGCACGTATTTCACCGACTTAAGCTTATCGACCGAAAAAACGATGTCGAAGCACGCCCAGGCCAGCAGCAGCGCCGGCAGCACCAGCAACGGGTGCTGCCACTCGCGGCGGGGCAGCTGCGCGAGGCCGCCGGGCCCCAGCAGCAAGGCCAGCGGCACGCATGCCGTGAGCACCAGCATCAAGGGCTCGGAGGGCATATCTATGCTCAGCCCCCCGACTACTTGAGGAAGCTCACGCGAGATGGGCAGTATTAAAAACAGCATGTAATAGGTCCAGCGCCAGTTTACGAGCACCAGGCCCAGGCCCAGCAAGGCCAGCGCGGGCACTACCAGCGCCGGTTCATCTAGCAGTGCGGCCAGGGCACCGCCCGCCAGCAGCAGCCCCACAAAAGACAGGAATACCCACTGCGCCGCATCGGTAGGGCGCAGGCGCAGCAGCAGCGTCTTCATGCCACCGCCCCGGGTAGGCTCGCCCCCGGGCGCCGCTGGTAGAGCTCTAGCAGCAGAATAAAAAATACGGACAGCACCAGCGTCAGCACCACCGAGCCTAGCACAATGGGCAGGCGAAAGGGCTTGCTCTTGCGGGTAGCGGGCTGGGCTCTTTGCACTAAGTACAGCGACGATACGCGGCTGCGAATAGAGGTTTCGGCCTGCTCGTAGGCGGCGCGAGCGGCCACAAAGCGCTTCTCCAGGTCGGAGAGGCGGTTGGTGGCCAGGCTAAGCGAGTCGGCGCCCTTGGTCCAGTTTTCCAGGTTGATGGCGTTGCCGCCCTCCGCGCTGGTAAGGCCACGCAGCGCCCGGCGCAGGCCCGGCACGCTGCCAGGGCCGCCGCCTTCGGCTACGCGCAGCTCTTTTTCGGTTTCAATAACTGCCTTGGCCAGGTAGCGCCCTTGCTGCTCCAGCCCAAACACGCCATAGCGGCGGCGCGCCTTGATGACGGCTAGTCGGGTTTGCTCATACAGCTGGCCCAGGCTAGCCGAGCGCTGCCGGTACAGCTCCAGCACGTTGCGGCGGTTGGCCAGCGTCAGCTGCTGGTTGATGGAGTCGATGGTCGAAACCAGCGTGTTCGCAATTTGGGCAGCCAGCACCTTGTCGCGGTCCTGGAAGGTAAGCTCGATGGCATCGCGCTCGTTGTGCACGATGGATAGGTTCGAGGAAAACTCGTGCAGCGTATTGTTTTCTACCTTATCGGTGCCAGGGTCGCCCATCTTATAATGATGATAGAGGTCAAACTTGCGCACCAGCAGCTCGGCCACCGGCAGCGACTGCCCAATGGAGAGCACCCGGTCGAGGTCTTCGGCGCGGCCGCCCAGCTCCAGCTTCGTGCCTTCGACCAGGCGGTCGGGGTCGGCGCTTTGGGGCGAGGTAGGCAAAAACACCGCCGTCGAGCTGTAGATGTTGGGCAGTGTCAGCACGACTATCGTGCTTACCACCGCGGCCAGCCCCACGGCCAGGGCCAGCAGATATTTCCAGCGGTTAACAATAGCCCGAAAGCCGGCGGGCGAAAAAGGCAGCAATGCAGTAGGAGACATACGAACCAGTAAGTACTACCTCGCGGCGGGCTAAAATAAGCAGCCCAGCCCGTGGCGGCGGCGCGCAAAGATAGCCGCCGGGTTGTAGCTCTACCTTTGTGCTTATTACAGTATGCGCTTTACTTTTTTCAATCAGCCATCAAACGCTTTCTCGGTAATATTAGTCTGGCCGTGGTGCTCAACCTGCTGGTGAAACCCGGTTGGGTAGTCGTCGAGAACATAGTGCAAAACCGCCTGGGCCACGCCGACTTTGGGCTAATTGCGGCCTACTCGGCCCTGGCCGTGGTGGTAGCCACCCTCGCCGACCTGGGCCTGACGCAGTTTACGGTGCAGCGCCTGGCCGCCGAGCCCGAGTTTGCGGCCGCGCACTTTCCTACCCTGCTGCCCCTGCGCGGGCTGCTCACTGCGGCCGCGCTGCTGCTGCTGCTGGCCGTGGGGGCGGCCCTGGGCTACCGCGGCGGGCAGCTAGGCCTACTGGGGGGGGTAGGGGCGGCGCTGCTGCTGACACAGTACGGGCAATTCTTGCGCGGGCCCGTGCAGGCCCGCCAGCACTTCAATACCGATGCCCTGCTCTCGGTATTTGAAAAGCTGCTGGCCCTGGGGCTGGTGGTGGGCCTGCTGGCTAGCGGCGGCCTGCGGCTGACCTCCTA
>CALMOO010000467.1:0-820 GCA_937871705.1 uncultured Hymenobacter sp. | reverse complement strand
CCTCCTACGTGGGCGTGCGGCTGGTGGCGGCGGCGTTTACGGCGCTGCTGTTTTTGGGGCTGCTGCGGCGGCTGTTTGGGCCGCTGCCGCACCGCTGGCCCCGGCGGCAGCTGGCGCGGCAGCTGCTGCGCGGTAGCTGGCCGTTTGCCTTCATGACGCTGCTCTACGGCATCAATGAGCGCATCGACATGGTGCTGCTTGAGCGCCTGGGGCCCTCGGCGGCCGAGGCGGGCTACTACGCGGCGGCCTACCGCTGGCTCGACGCCGTGCTGATGTACGCCTGGACAGTGCTGCCGCTCTTTTTTGCGCGCTTTGCCCACGCCCGCGCCCGCCCGCGCGAGCTGCGCCAGCTGCTCTGGTTTGGGCAGCGCGTGGTGGCCATTCCGCTGCTGCTGGTCGTGGCCTTTGTCTTATTTCGGGGCGAGGTGCTGTTCTGGCAGCTCAGCCGCAGCACGCCGCCCGAGGTGGCGCATATGGCCTTGTGTCTCAGAATTTTGTTTCTTAATGTGCTGGTGCAGGCTTTTTTTGCGATTTATAGTACGCTGCTCACCAGCACCAGCCACCAGCGGGTAATGAGCTGGCTGGCCGCGTTCAGCATTACCTTGAATATCAGCCTCAATCTGCTGCTGCTGCCCCGCTACGGCGCCACCGCCGCTGCCGCCAATACCCTGGCCAGCGCCGTGCTCGTGGCGGCGGGCTATGTGTGGCTGGTGCGCCGGCGCATGGGCGTGGCCGTGCCGTGGCACATTCTGGCGCAGCTGGCGCTGGCCTTTGGACTGCTGTGCGGGGGCTGGTACGGGCTGCGAACTGGCTTGGCCCT
>CALMOO010000466.1 GCA_937871705.1 uncultured Hymenobacter sp. | reverse complement strand
GTCGCGCGCCACGCAGATCGTCTCCATTCGTTCCCGGTCGACCGGCGGCCGAAGTTTCACCTGTACCAGCACCACATCGGGGTGATTTCGGGTATTAGCTGGGACCACATCAACGTGTTCCCGACCGAAGACATCTACCGCGAGCAGTTCGAGATTTTTGCGCGCCAGACGCCCAAGGCCGGCGTGCTCATCTACGACCGCGACGACGAGCAAACCCAGCTCGTGGCCGTGCCGACCAGCCCCGACGTCACGTACGTGGGCTACGGCCCGCACGAGCACGTCATTCGCGATGGGCAGACTTTTTTGATTACAAAAAAGGACGAGGAAGTGCCCATCCAGGTGTTTGGCGAGCACAACCTGCGCAACATCTCGGCGGCCAAGGAGGTGTGCAAGCAGCTAGGCATCAGAGGCAAGGACTTTTACAAAGCCGTTGCCACCTTCAAAGGCGCGGCGCGACGCCTGGAGCTGGTGCAAGCCGGCGCTACGTCGGTGGTGTACAAGGACTTTGCGCACGCGCCCAGCAAGCTGCGCGCCACGGCCCAGGCCCTGAAGCAGCAGTTCCCTAAGCGGCGGCTGGTGGCCTGCCTGGAGCTACACACGTTCAGCTCGCTCAACCCGGCGTTTTTGCCGCAGTACGCGCACTGCTTCGACGCGCCCGACGTAGCAGTGGTGTATTTCAACCCGCACGTGCTGGCGCACAAGCGCCTACCCCCCCTAGCGCCCGCGCAGGTGGCCGAAGCCTTTGGGCGGCCCGACTTGCGGGTGTTTACTGACAGCGGCGAGCTTGCGGCATTTTTGCACGCGCAGCAGTGGCCGAATACCAATTTGCTGCTGATGACTTCGGGCACGTTCGACGGGCTGGATTTGAACGCGCTGGCGGCTGAGGTGGTGGCCGACTAGCAACCAAAAAACGAGTATTACTGCGTTTATCGTTGAACGATGTCGTTTACCTAGAAATGGAATACCACTCCATTTTACACAAAAAAGCCCGCTATTGAGCGGGCTTTTTTACTTTGGGCTTAGGGCCCCCACTGTCGCTGGTGAGCAGCACAGCCAGGGCCGTGAGCGAGAGGCGCAGTAGCCATTTGGTGGAAGTTTTCATTTGCTATTGCTGGTAAACAACGTGTTGGCGTTCAGCATCTGGAAGGCGCAACGGCTGCCGCCCGAGTTGTCGTCGCAGGAGGAGCCCACGATGCGGCTGCCCTCGAAGTCGAAGAAACAGGTAGGGCACCCGATGCCGGTGATTACGTAGCGCTCGGCATCGGAGCTGAGGTAGAGCGTGCCGTCGTCGGTGCCGCGCAGGGGCAGGGCCATGGCCCGGTACCGGCCATCGTGCTGGCCCACACCGATGAGGTAGTAGTGCGGCGTGTCGTTGGGGCCACTGGGAGCCTTGCGTACCAGCACCTTATCAATCACGGTGCCATCGCCAAACTGCTTGATGAAGGCCGAGGCCAGCACCGACTGCGGCGTTTTGAAGGTGGGCGGGCCGGTAGGGTTCACGAGCGCAATCTGGCGGTTGCTGACCTTGACTTTCCCCGACGCAGCGGCCGCCTCGGTCTGCAGGCGCTGGGCCTCGCGTGCGGGGTCGCCGCGCTCGCGGTTGCGGGCAATTTCGCACGACGTAAACAGGGAAAGCCCAACAAGTAAACTCAGCAAGCCAGAACCAGGCAGGCGCAAACGAGGCAGCAAACGCATTTCGTAGAAGTGTAAATAAATAACCGAGCTGTGGCTTTAGGCTAGCAAGTTAGGCCTTAAGCGGCTCATACCTCATGGTTTAAATCTCAGCTGAGGTAAGCTAGCGGGGCTTGTAGTATTTCTGCGCCTCGGGCAGCAGGCGCTGAATGTCCGCGATGCGGGTAGCGTCGGCAGGGTGGTCGGAGAGGAAAGCCGGCGTGCTATTCTGGCTTTGGGCCGCCATGCGCTGCCAGAAGGGCAAGGCCTGAGCGGGGTTGTAGCCAGCCATGGCCATAAAAATCAGGCCCAGGTGGTCGGCCTCGCTTTCTTGGCGGCGGCTGAAGGCGAGCATGCCCAGCTGACTGCCCGCCCCTACCCCCGCCCCCACGGCCGAGAGGAAGATGTTGTTGGTCGCGGTTGCGTTTTGGGAGAGGGCCGTCGAGACGGCGGTGCTCAGGCCCTGGGTTACGAGCTGGTCGCTCATGCGCTCGGCGCCGTGCCGGGCCACGGCGTGCGAAATCTCGTGGCCCAGCACTACGGCCAGGCCGGTTTCGTCGCGAGTGAGGGGTAGGATGCCGCTGTACACGGCCACTTTGCCGCCGGGCATGCACCAAGCGTTCACGGTTTTAGGGTCGTCGATGAGGTTGAATTCCCACGCGTAACCTTCAAGCTGGCTCGACTGGCCTTGGTCGCGGAAATACTTTTCGACCGCGGCCTGCACACGCTGGCCCACGCGCCGCACCATGGCTATTTCGGCGGCATTGGTCGAGAGCTTGGCGGTGCCCAGGGTTTGCTTGTACTGCGTCACGGCCAGCGTGTTCATTTCGCTTTCCGGCACCAGACTGAGTTGGCGGCGGCCCGTAATGGGCACCGTAGCGCAGCCCGCCAGCAGGGCCAGGCTCGTGGAAAGGACAACTTTCTTAAACATAGGAAGGGTTTGGTTTGGGCTAGAAAAGCAGGGCCGAAGTTACCCGCATTAACCAGCACGTTTTGGGCCAGTTTTTAGCGGTGCCGGCTCAGGCTATACGCAACCGGGCGGAGGAAATGTTTACTTTGTGCCATGAGCGCCACGCCGAAAGGCGGCTTCTATCATTCCAGAGGCTGCATTTGGCTTTTGTAGCATTCATTTCTATTTACTCCTGCCTTCCTGCTTTCCCGCCACTTCCGACCATGAAAATCATCTGCATCGGCCGCAACTACGCCGACCATATTGCCGAGCTCAACAACGAAACCCCCGCCGCGCCCGTTATTTTTCTCAAGCCCGAAACGGCGCTCATTCAGCGTGGCCAGCCGTTCTTCTACCCCGATTTTTCGCAAGATGTGCACTACGAGCTGGAGCTGGTGCTGCGCGTGAGCAAAAACGGCCGCCACATCGAGGAGCAGTTTGCCCACACTTACTTCGACGCGATTACGCTGGGTATCGACTTCACAGCCCGCGACTTGCAAAGCCAACTCAAAGCCAAGGGCCTGCCCTGGGAATTGGCCAAGGCTTTCGACGGCTCGGCGCCGCTCTCGCCTACCTTCAAGGCGGCCACAGAATTTGCCGATTTTGGCAACATCAACTTTCGGCTCGAAGTAAACGGCGAGGTGCGCCAGCAGGGCAACTCAGGGCTGATGCTGCATCCGTTTGCCAAGATTATCAGCTTCGTCTCGCGCTACATCACCCTCAAGCAGGGCGACCTCATTTTTACGGGCACGCCTGCGGGGGTAGGCCCGGTGCAAGCCGGCGACCAGCTCGTGGGCTATTTGGAGGACGAGAAAATCCTAGAAGTAGCTGTGCGGTAGGGAACGGGAACAAGTCCCGCTCCCTACTATTTTATTCGCTTCCTACCCTATCCGTTTTTGAAAACCACTTTGCTATTTCGCCTGGCCGCCGTAGGCCTGGCTGTTACGCTGTTGACTACCGCCAGCCAGGGCCAGGACGATGGCAGCGACGACACTACCGCACGCCGGGCCAACGGGCCCATTCGGCCGGCGGCCGCGGCGACGGCCGTAGCCGGGCCAGCGGGCTACTTTCTGTCTCCGATTGCGCCCGGGCAGCCGGGGTTTCTGGCGGCCAGCATGGGCGAGCTGCGGCCCAATCACTTTCACGGGGGGCTAGATATCAAGACCGGCGGGGGCGTGAACAAGCCGGTGTATGCGTCGGCCGACGGCTACATCTCGCGGCTTAAACAGTCGTCTTTTGGCTATGGCAACGTGCTGTATATCACGCACCCCAATGGCCTAACGACGGTGTATGGCCACCTCAACGAGTTCAAAGGCCCGGTGCTGGCCGAGCTACGCCGCCGCCAGTACGAGAAGCAGAGCTACGAGCTGGAGGCGTTCTTCGGGAAAGACCAGTTTCC
>CALMOO010000465.1 GCA_937871705.1 uncultured Hymenobacter sp. | reverse complement strand
GGGTAGCACCAACCGGGGCCGCCGGCACAAAGCGCATAAACAAGGGTGCCGTGCGCTGAATGCCCAGGTGTGCCCCCACGCCGCCCGCCACCGCTAGCACAATGGCCACGCCCAGCGGCATGCCCAGCAGGTGCTCGGCCTGGCCCACGTCGCCATAAGCCACGAGTGGCCCGGTCATGAGGTAGCCCAGAAAATTTATTACCCCAAAAACACCCAGAAACAACCCAAACAGCGCGCCTACCCCCGTGCCTCGCCCTCGGCTCATAAGCCACAGGCAGCTAAGGCCTTGCACCAGGCTGAACACCGGCCCGGCCAAGGAAATGAGCACCTGCTGGCCCGGCGCCACGGGCGGGTTTTCGACGTGGGTATTGTACAGCATTGGGTGGCTGCCCACCGCCAGCGCTGCCAGCGCATGCGCCCCTTCGTGCAGCAGAATTGTGACCAGAAAGGCCGCCGTATAAATGCACACGGCTACCAGGAGCATGCGCCGAACATCGTGTTGCATAGCAGTAGCCTGAAGTTGGAAAAGAGTGGGGGCCAATATACACCAAGGCTGGCGCCCAACTAACCTGCCGAATGTACCCAAGTAGCAGGCAGCGCATTGCACCTTGCCACCTCGAAGGGGGGAGGGGGCCGGCCCGACGCTCGGGCAGCTAGGCTTTCTGCAACTGCTGCTTACTTTGTTGGCTGGACTGAGCCTGGGCTCAGCCATTCCTTTAGCTGCTTGATTTGATACGGAGAAAATACGCTCTTTACCTACCCGGCCAGTGGGCGATGGCCCTGGCGGGCGGCGGGCTGCTGACCGCCCTGCCGCTGCGTGCCCAAGTAGCCGCCAAGCTGGCGCCCGGCATCGAAGCCAGCGCCCAGCGGGCCGCGCCGGCGCAAGCTGTGCGCGTGCGGGTGCGCGACGCTCAGGCTTTTCGGCAGTGGGCCGGCCGCGAGCTACCGCAGCTGCGCTTGCCGGCCGTCACCACGGCCGAGGTTGGGGTTGTGCTGCTCATTACTAATGTAAAAGCTAGCGAGTTGAAGGTGCTGGCTGCGTCGCCGCTCGTCGAGTTTGTGGATGTGCCCGACCGCCGCGCCCACGACGAGCGCCTGCTCAACCAGGCCGACCTCACAGTGAACAGCCTGCTGGCCGTGCAGCGGCACTACCCTGCCCTCACCGGCTAGGGCCTCACGGTGTCGATAAAGGAAAACCCGCTTGACCCGACCGACCTTGACTTTCGGGGGCGCCTGCTGAACACACCGGCCGGCACGGTCATCGAGTCGGCCCACGCCAGTATCATGGCCACACTCATTGCGGGCGGCGGCAACTCGGGGCCGGGCGGGCAGGGCGCAGCACGGCAGGCGCTTATCGCGTCCTCGTCCTACGCCAACCTGCTGCCCGATGCCAACACCGAGCTAACCCAGCGCGGCGTGAGCGTCCAGAACCACTCGTATGGCACGGGCGTCGAAAATTACTACGGCCTCGAAGCCCAGGGCTACGACCAGCAGACCCAGCAGTTGCCTACGCTGCTGCACGTGTTTTCGTCGGGCAACTCGGGCACGGCGGCCAGCCCCAGCGGCCCGTACCAGGGCATGGCGGGGGTAGCCAACCTCACGGGGCAGTTTAAGATGTCGAAAAACTCGGTGAGCGTAGGCGCCACCGATGCCTTGGGGCAGGTTGCCGCGCTCAGCTCGCGCGGGCCCGCCTACGACGGCCGCGTGAAGCCCGAGCTGGTGGCCTACGGCGATGCCGGCTCGTCCGATGCGTCGGCCTTGGTGTCGGGGGCAGCTTTGCTGGTGCAGCAGGCCTACCGCGACCGCCACGCCGGGCAGCTGCCCCCAGCCGCGCTGGTGCGCGCCGCCCTGCTCAACAGCGCCGACGACGTGGGTTCGCCCAACGTGGATTTTGTGGCCGGCTTCGGCCAGCTGAATGCGCTGGGTGCCGTGCGTATGGTGCTCAATGGCCACTACCAGCAGGGCGAAGTAAGCCAGGACCAGGACCAGGTATTTACCCTGACGGTGCCCGCCAATACGCCCCAACTGAAAATTACCCTCACCTGGACCGACCCCGCCGCGGCGGCCAACGCGGCCCAGGCCCTCGTCAATGACCTCGACCTAACGCTGCTCGGGCCCGGCGGTGCTCCTGCCTGGCTGCCTTGGGCACTCAGCGCCTACCCCCATCCCGACTCGCTGGCCCTGCCCGCCCGCCGCCGCCCCGACCACCTCAACAACGCCGAGCAGATTACCCTGGCTCAGCCGGCCCCCGGCGTGTACCAATTGCGCGTGCGCGGCTACCACGTGCCGAGCGGCCCCCAACGCTTTAGCGTAGCTTATGAAGTGGCTTCGCCGACTTTTGAGTGGCTGACGCCCGATGCCAGCCGCAACGTGCGCCCTGGCCAGCCTACCCCCCTGCGCTGGAGCTGGGCCGGCCCGGCGCAACCGGCCCGCTTCGAGTACCGGCCGCTCGGCAGCAGCGGATGGCAGCCGCTGGCCCCAACTGTCGACCTGACTCAGCATACGCTCACCTGGGTAGCGCCCGACACTACCACCCTGGCCCAGCTGCGCTGCGTGGTGGCCGACGGCCAGACGTACGTTTCCGACACGCTGGTGCTGGCGCGCCCGCTACCCCTGCACGTGGGCTACAACTGCGACGCTGAGGCGCTAATTACCTGGCCCGCCACGCCCGGCGCCACGCAGTACCAAGTGTATCGGCTGGGCGCCACCGCCCCCGAGCCCTTTCGCCTCGTGGCCGATACGCTGCTGGTGCTAGCGCCGCCCCTGGCGGCGGGGCCCTACTTCGCCGTGGCCCCCATGCTGGGCGGGCGCCTGGGCGAGCGCGGCGCTACGAATAACGTGGCCGAAGGGGGGGTAGGGTGCTACGTGCAGTCCTTCCTGCCCGAGCAGCCCATCGCCGATACCGCGCGGCTGGTGCTGGCACTGGGCAGCCGCTACCACTTGCAGGCCGTGCAGCTTCAGCGCCTGGGGCCGGCTGGCTTCCAGACCATCCAAACGCTCAACCCCGTGGTGCAGCTGCGCACCGTCTTCACTGACCTCACGGCCGCGCCCGGCCTCAATCAGTACCGCATTCAGAGCCAAGATGCCGCCGGGCGTACTTTCTACAGCGAAACGGAAACCGTGCAGCTGGTGCGCCACAACGAGCTGCTGGTATTTCCCATCCCCGTGGTGGCGGGCCAGGACCTGCAAGTAGCCGGCGAGCCGGGCGTGCCCTTGCGCCTGCGCCTCTACGATACGCTGGGCCGCCTGCTGCGCGACGGCGCCGCCGACGGTGCCCTCAACGTAGTGCCGACTGCTGGCCTGCGGCCGGGCGTGTACCTACTGCGCGCTACCCCTGTCACTGGGGGCGGGCCTACCCTCACGCGCCGCGTAGTGCTGGCCGAGTAGCTGCGCGGGCGCCACAAGAAAGCCCCTGGTCTGCACGAGACCAGGGGCTTTTTGTGTAAACTATTAAGCGCTAAATTGTTTTAATACAAATAGTTGAGCGCAATAACGTCATTGCTGTTAAACGGCCGGTTCACGTTAGTGCCCACGCAGGCTAGCATCCAGGAGTTGGGGTCGGCGGCCGAAGGCGTACCCGGAATGCGGATGGCCCCCACATTGCTGGCGCCTTCGTTCGAAGCTTGGCCGCCGCAGCTATACGCGCGGTTCATGTAGTCGGTGTGGCGGAAGCCGATGCAGTGCCCCATCTCGTGGGCCATGATGGTGGCTATCGCGTTGGTAGTCTGGTTGCCAATCACACTCGGCACGAGCTTAAAGCCGGGCGCCGGGTTGCCGTTCTGCGGAAAGCCGCCCGACTGGCCCAGTACGCCGGGGCCAAGGTCAGCCGCGTACTGGATGGGTAAGTCGGCGGTACCTGACGTAATGCGGGTGAAGTGCAGCTGCAGATTAGCGGCGTTGTAGCGGCGAATGGCCTCGTCGGCGGCCGTCACGTACGCGGCCGGAAACTGGCTCGATACGCTAACGGTGAGCGTGCGCGGCAGCCGCGTCACGAGGTTGGTGGTGCGGTATTGCTCGTCGGAGCCTACGCGCAGCAGCGAGTAGTCAGTTTTGCTGGCTAGCAGTTCGGGCGTCAGCAAGATGTCGCCTTCCACCACGTAGCCACCGGCCACGGCCCGCATGTCTTGGGTACCAAAACCCAAGGCTTTTACCTGAGCTGCTACATCTTGCGAAACAGGGGTAGGCTGCACGGCTGCTTCCTGCGACTTCTGGCAGCCCGTGAGGGCAAGGGCCGCGCTAGTCCCGAGGGCGAGCAAATGGGAAAACTTACGCATAGAGTTAGATTGGTTGGAAAAAGAAAATGGGAATAGATAGAGCGTGCTGAGCCGAAAAGAGCCCGACTGTTGGGCGTTGATTAACTCAGCCAGCTTGGGCACAAAGGACAACCAACCGAATACCTCCAAAAAGGACAATGCGCGCGATTTTACGACACGTACTTGCCCCCAAAAATGAAGTGTCCATTGAACAGGTAGCCCGAGGCAGCACAATTTCCACCTGGCATTAGCAGGCCACAACGGGGTTTGTCCTTGCTTTTAATCAATTCTTCATGTCTGGCAAGCTTGTTAGAAAGTCCTTGATTTAAGACTTTGCCTACCTTTTTGTACCTGGTAATTATCCTCCAAAATCTAGATCTATCTGCTCCGTAGCCCATAGGTAAGCGCCACAAAGTGGTCAGCTGGCGAGCGCCAGGTAGCATCCCCACCCCCTTACTCAAGGCAGCTTACCGTATTGCTGCTTGCACGCAGTCGCCCACAACCTGGCGCATTCCAAAGCTGTCTATTACCGGGCTAGTCAGCAAGTTGCTGACCAAAGGGCTAGTTTATGGTTCAGGATGAAGCTCTCGGCTACCGCTGGCTGCTTAGCTGACAGCTCGCGATAGGTACCGAATAATACGGCTTGCCCGCGACTTAACGGTGCCCAAAGGCAGGTGCAGCTCTTGGGCCGCCTCAGTTTGGGTATAGCCTTTAAGATAAAGCAGCTCCAGCAACTGCCGGTCGTTGGGGCCAACTAGCTGCAGCCAGTCGCGCACACCAATATGCTCGGGCCGAAACGTGGGGGGGGCTACTTGGTTGGCCCCAACGACTGCCGTCAGCGAGTCAGTGCGCTGGGCATCGCGGTAGCGCTGCTCGCGAATGCTGTCGATGGCCAAGTTGCGGCCAATATTGAGCGCCCAGGTAAAAAGCCGGCCCTTGCGGGCATCGTAGGAAGGAAAGGCGAGCCAAAACTTCAACATGCATTCCTGCAGCACATCTTCGGCCAGCTCATCGTGGCGAACGATTCGCCAAATAGTACAATAAAGTGATTTACTATAATTCTTATAAAAGAGAGCCATCGCCTTCTCATCACGAGCATACAAGCGACTAACAAGTTCTTTTTCAAACTGTTGCTCGAAACCTTTCATCAGCTGGCTTTAGGTGGAAGAAAGTGTACTTACGCCCTAACCATACCCGCGGATTTATACCCTTATAAGAATAAATAAAAACGTTTTTAGGAACTTTTCTGCCGCGCCCCGCTAATCATGCGCGACACTAATCCTTGGTCGCCGGTAAGCTCAGCCCATAGCACCCCCACAATATGCACCGTCCCAAAAGCCAGAATCAGGTACATAGTTACGTTGTGCACTTCCTTTACGG
>CALMOO010000464.1:10040-10379 GCA_937871705.1 uncultured Hymenobacter sp. | reverse complement strand
CAGCTACGACGGCAGCAATACCGGCGATACCGTCATTATTGAGTTGCAAGTGGGCCCCAAGCGCTGGCGCTGGACCTCACTCATTACCGACAACGGTGCCCTGGCTGATGGCACGCACTACTTTGTGGATGAAGGCCAAATTCTGCCCGCGCCACTGCGGCAGTGGCGGCACCGCCACCTCATCAAGCCCGCGCCAGGTGGGGGTAGCGTCATTGTGGAGGACATCAACTTCAGCACCGGCCGCCGCTGGCTCGACTGGCTCATTCGACCGGCTATGTGGGCGCAGTTCAAGCTTCGCGGGCCGGTGTATCGGCGTTGGTTTCGGTAGAGTTTAGGTCG
>CALMOO010000464.1:0-10030 GCA_937871705.1 uncultured Hymenobacter sp. | reverse complement strand
GCTTAGACGAGCGCGGCGCGACTATCGCACCAGAATGAGTCGTTTGGATGTTGTTATAGGGCAATGGTCGCGCTACGCTCGCCTAGGCAACCGACCTTTGCACCAACTATCCAGCATCAAGCCTTTACACATGTCCGCTACCATTGTCCTCAAAAACGGAAAAGACCACTCGCTACGCCGCCGCCATCCCTGGGTATTTTCGGGGGCCATTGCCCGCGTGCAGGGCGAGCCAGCCGAGGGCGAAGCCGTGCGCGTTGAAACCCAGGCGGGCGAATTGCTGGGGGCAGGGCACTACTCCAGCGGCGGCTCTATTGCGGTGCGCATGCTCGATTTTGGGCCCGAAGCCGAGCTCCCTACCCCCGACTTTTGGGTGAAGCGCCTCGTCAATGCCTACCAATTGCGCCAACGCCTAGCCCTGACCGGCACGGCCGATACCAACGTTTTCCGGCTGGTACACGCCGAGGGCGACGGGCTGCCGGGCCTCATCATCGACGTGTACGGCGATGTGGCCGTGGTGCAGGCGCACAGCGTCGGCATGTATCGCGCGCGCGCCGAACTTGCTAGTGCATTGCAAGTTGTATTTGGCGACAAGTTGCGCGCCATCTATGACAAGAGTGCCGAAACCGTGCCCGGCAACGCCGTGCCTGACGCCAAAAACGGCTACCTCTTTGGCGAAAGCACCGGCCACGAGCATGTCGTTTCCGAAAACGGCCATCACTTCGCCGTCGATTGGGAAACGGGCCAAAAGACTGGCTTCTTCATCGACCAGCGCGACAACCGCGAGTTGCTGGCGCGCTATTCGCCCGGCCGCCGCGTGCTCAATACGTTTAGCTACACCGGTGGCTTCTCGGTGTATGCCCTCGAAGCGGGCGCCGAGCTGGTGCACTCCGTCGATTCGAGCAAGAAGGCCATTGCCCTCACCGAGCGCAACGCCGAGCTCTCAAACCACCCCGAGCGCCACGCCGCCTACCCCGAGGATGTGCTCTCATTCCTCAAAGGCCACTCGGCCGAGTACGACCTGCTCGTGCTCGACCCGCCCGCCTTTGCCAAGCACATGGGCGCCCGCCACGCCGCCCTTATGGGTTACAAGCGCCTCAATGCGGCCGGCATCGCGCACCTGGCGCCGGGTGGGCTGCTGTTCACTTTCTCCTGCTCGCAAGTAGTTAGCCCCGAGCTGTTTGAAGGCGCGGTACTAGCTGCGGCTATCGAGGCTGGGCGACCCGCGCGCATTCTGCACCGCCTCACCCAGCCCGCCGACCACCCAGTGAGCTTGTTTCACCCCGAAGGCGCGTATTTGAAAGGCCTCGTGCTGGCGGTGGAGTAGTAGCCTGGACTCTGCGAGTCTGGGCGCGAGCGTAGTGAGCAGGGGGAACTAGATGACCCATATGGCCCAAACGCGAGTTGCTCGCTCGCGCTTGCGCCCAAACTCGCAGACTCCAGGCTACTTCGTCAAACTTATACCCCGGCCGTATTGGTTAGCAGCTTAGTGTTTACTAAAAAGACGAAAACCCCTCCTTCGCGCCAGCCCGTGGCCATTGTGGGCGCCGGCGTTGCTGGCTTGGCCGCAGCGGTGCGGCTGGCCGTTGCCGGGCACCCTGTCACGGTTTTTGAGGCTAGCGGCTCGTTTGGAGGCAAAATGCACCAGTTTGAGCTGCCGGGCGGCTACCGCTTCGATGCGGGCCCGTCGCTGTTCACGCTGCCGCAACTGGTAGACGATATTTTCCGGCTGGCGCACCGCGAGCCCAGCGAGTACTTCCGCTACGAGCGGCTCGACCCGATTACCAACTATTTTTTTGCCGACGGCACGCGCCTCACCGCTTGGGCCGACTCGCAGAAATTTGCCGCCGAGGTCGAGCAAAAGCTGGGAGTGCCCGCCACGCAGGTGACGCAGTTCTTAGGCCGTAGCGGACGGGCCTACGACGCTACGGCCGGCACGTTCCTGCACAAGTCGCTGCACAAAGCTGGCACCTATTTCAGTCCTGAAACGCTGAAAGCCGTAGCCGCCCTACCCTCCCTTGGCCTTACGGGCACCATGCACGCGCGCCACGAAAAGGCGTTTGCCAGTGACCCGCGCCTCGTGCAGCTATTTGACCGCTATGCCACTTATAACGGCTCCGACCCCTACCAGGCGCCGGCCACGCTTTCGCTCATTCCGCATCTCGAGCACGGCATCGGCGCGTTTTACCCCGAGGGCGGCATTTACGCCATTGCCGAAAGCCTGCAGCGACTGGCCGTGGAGTTTGGCGTAAAATTCCGCTTCAACGAGCCGGTACGCGAAATCCTGACCGCCGGCGACCTCATCACCGGCTTGCGCACCGACCAGGATATCTACGACTTCGGCGTAGTTGTGAGCAACATGGACGTGGTGCCCACCTACCGCAACCTGCTGCCCCAGCAGCCCGCGCCCGAGCGCACGCTCAGCCAGCCACGCTCCTCGTCGGCATTGATTTTTTATTGGGGGGTAGGGCGCGAATTTCCCCAGCTCGACCTGCACAACATCTTCTTCTCAGCTGACTACAAAGCTGAGTTCGACGCCATCTTCCAGCAAAAAACAGTGGCCAACGACGTCACGGTATACGTCAACATCACGAGCAAGAAAACGCCCACCGATGCCCCAGCGGGCCGCGAAAACTGGTTTGTAATGGTGAATGTGCCCCACGACCAAGGCCAAGACTGGGAAGCGCTGACTGCTAAAACGCGCCGCATCGTACTAGCTAAGCTTAGTCGCGCGCTAGGCACTGACCTTGAACCTCTTATTCAAGCTGAGAAAACCTGGACGCCGCCCGGCATTGCTACCGATACCTCGTCGTTTGGCGGCGCGTTGTACGGCAGCTCCAGCAACAATGCACTGGCGGCTTTTTTGCGGCACCCCAACTTTTCAAGCCGGCTCGATGGGCTGTACTTTTGTGGGGGCTCGGTGCACCCGGGCGGCGGCATTCCGCTGTGTTTACTTTCGGCTAAAATTGTAGCCGAACTCATTGATAATTGAGTTATGCGTTAAGAGTTAAATGTTATGAGTTGCTGATATACAGGCATATTGCCTGTGCTAACTCATGGTTTTTAGCTCCTAATTTATGACTCCTCTCGCATGGAGTTTTCTAATTTACCAACGTCGGCAGCAGCCTCTACCACGCGGCTGCGCGTGGCGCAAGGGCTGGTTTTGCTATTTCACCTCACGGGCTTCGTGGGGCTGGCATTTAGCCAAGACAAGGCCTTTTACCTCAAGTATACGCCGCTCACGCTGCTGCTTACGGCCGTTTTGCTAGGCGCATTTCAGGCTGAGCGCAACTGGGCTTTCTGGCTGTTTGTGGGCCAAACGTTTTTGTTGGGCTTCACGGCCGAGTTTGTGGGCGTGCACACGGGGCTGGTTTTTGGCAGCTACACCTACGGCGCTACCCTCGGCCCAAAATACGTTGAAGTGCCCTGGCTGATTGGCCTTAATTGGGTGGTGCTCACGTATTGCGCGGGCGTGCTAGCCAGTTACCTGCCCGCGGGGGCATTCCTCCGCGCCTTGGTGGGGGCAGCCCTCATGGTGGGCTTCGACCTGTGCCTCGAGCAGGTGGCCGCCCGCTACGATTTCTGGCAGTGGACGGGCCATATTATTCCGTTGCGCAATTTCCGCGACTGGTTTTTGCTGTCGTTTGTGTTGCAATTGCTGTTTGCTCGCAGCTTTTTTAGTAAGCGCAACCCACTGGTGCCGCTGGTGTACCTCACGCAACTGCTGTTTTTCTTCGTGCTGAGCTTACTCAATCCATAAGCCCCCTACCCCTTCATATACAGGCGAAAGCCGCGCCCCTGTTGGCGCGGCTTTCTTGTTTTTGCACGGTAGTTCGCCGAAATTATCTGGTGCCTTTCGCTGTTAATAGCACGAGCCTTTTACCCTAGACTGGCTGATAAATGGCTGGTTATTTCAACGCATTTTTGAGTAGCGCCCCGTCCGTTAGCCCTTTGTGGGCTGGCAGATGGGGCAATTAGTTATATGAAAAATATCATCTTCTTTGGCGACAGCCTGACGGCCGGCTACGCCTTGCCGGCCGCCGATAGTTTTCCGGCGCGCATTCAGGAAAAACTCGATGCGGCTGGCCTTCCCTACCGCGCGCTCAACTACGGCGTGAGCGGCGAAACCAGTGCCGGGGGCCGCCAGCGCCTGGCTACGGTGCTGGCCCGCCAGGCGCCGGCGGTGTTTGTGCTGGCGCTGGGCGCCAACGACGGCCTGCGCGGCATCCCGGTCCGCGATACGGTGGCCAACCTGCGCTATATCCTCGCGGAGGTGCGGCGGCAGTTTCCGGAGGCGCAGCTGGTGCTGGCGGGCTTGCAGGTACCCTTCGACCTGGGGCCGCTGGGCGTGCCCGGCCTGAGCCGCTACGCCCAGGAATTCAATGCCTTGTTCGGCGCTTTGGCTGCCAGCGAGGGGGTAGCGTTTATTCCGTCGTTGCTGGCCGGCGTGCTCGGCCGCCCCGACCTCAACCTGCCCGACCGCATTCACCCCAATGCTGCCGGCCAGCGGGTGCTGGCGCACAACGTGTGGGCGGTGCTGGCGCCGCTGCTACCAGTAGCCGTGTAGCGCCCGCTGGGCGAGTGGGCTAGGGCTACGCTCGCCCAACGGCGGAGGCGGGTAATATCTTTGGTGCCCGTCTCCTCCTTAACCTACCGCTGTACTTCTGTGCCAGACCAACTAGTGGATTTCCAGCGGGCTTTCGACGCCCTACCCGGTAGTTTTTTGCTGCTGGAGCCGGACGCGCCCAAGTACACCATCTTAGCCATCAGCAACGAGCTGCTGCGTAGCACGGCGCAGGCGAGGCCGAAGGTGGTGGGCCGCAGTGTGTTTGAGGTGTACCCCGAAAACCCCGCAGCCAGTACGGCCACTGGTCCCAGCACTTTGCGCGTTTCCTTGCAGAATGTCATTCAGCTGAAGAAGCCCGACCAGATGCCCGTGGTGCGCTACGACGTGCCCGACGCCGAGGGCGTGTTTGAGGCCCGGTACTGGTTGGCTCACACGCAGCCGGTGCTGAACGCAGCCGGCGAGGTACAGTACCTGATTCATTCGACTACCGACGTCACTGACCAAAACCATGCTATTGCGGCCCTGCGCGAAAGCGAGGAACGGTTTCGCATTATGGCCGACGCCGCCCCCAACATGGTGTGGGCCATCAACCCAGACTCTTCTATTCGCTACATCAACCGCGCGTTTCTGGAATTTGTGGGCGTCAGCCAGGAGCAGTACCTGGCTACCGGCTGGGCGCCCTACATGTACCCCGAGGAGCTGGAGCGGGCCCAGGACTTTTTGACAAACTCCATTGCGCAGCGCCTCCTCTACTCGCTCGAGCACCGCATGCTGCGCCACGACGGCCAGTACCGCTGGCTGCTGGCGCAGGGCTCGCCCAGCTACTACCCCAATGGTGAGCTTTACGGCTACGTGGGCTCGGCTATCGACATTACTGAGCTGAAACAGGCCAACGAGCAGCTGATACGCACCAACAACGACCTGGATAACTTCGTGTACACGGCCTCGCACGACCTGAAGGCGCCTATCTCGAACATCGAGGGCTTGCTGCAGGCGCTGCTGCGCACCCTACCCCCCGAAACCATGCAGTCGGAGCGGGTGCAGCGCCTCACGGTCCTGATGCAGGAATCAATCGAGCGCTTTACCAAAACCATTGCCAACCTCACCGACGTGGTGAAGCTGCAAAAGGAGCACGGCGAGGAAACGGCCACCGTGAGCCTGCACGAAGTAATCCAGGATGTGTGCTTCGACCTGGAGCCGCTGCGCCGCGAGGTGCGGGCGCAAGTGGAGGTGGAGGTAGACGCCTGCTCAGCCATCCGCTTCTCGGCCAAAAACCTGCGCTCGGTGGTGTACAACCTGCTCAGCAACGCCCTCAAGTACCACGCCCCCGGCCGGCCGCCGCGGGTGGTGCTACAAGGCAGTACCACCCGCGAGTACTACGTGCTCACCGTCAGCGATAATGGCTTGGGCATAGCCGCCGAGCGCCAGAGCCAGCTGTTCACCATGTTTAAGCGCTTCCACGACCACGTAGAGGGCTCAGGCATTGGCCTCTACATGGTGAAGTAGATGGTCGATAATGCCGGGGGCAAAATCGAGGTGGAGAGCGAGGCGGGGGTAGGCTCTACTTTCCGCATCTTTTTTCGCCGCTAGTCCGTTTGCTGGCAAGCTTTATGATAACCTTATACTTTTTACAGCCTAATGGAAAAACTACCTTGCATCCTGCTAATAGATGACGATAAGATTACAAACTACTTGAATACTATGCTGCTGGAAGACCTGGACATTGCCCACCAGGTGCTCATTGCCGAAAATGGCCTCGAAGCCCTGCGCCTCTTGCAGCAGCACAGCGACACGGAGAGCTGCCCCGACTTGATTCTGCTCGACATCAACATGCCGGTTATGAATGGGTTTGAGTTTTTGGAAGCCTACCAAACCCTGGAATTTACCCGCAAGCAGTCGGTGGTTATCGTCATGCTCACGACTTCGCTCAATCCGCAGGATGTTAATCGCCTGCGCAGCCTGCCCCAGCAAGGCTTTCTGAACAAGCCGCTCAGCCGCCAAAAAATGCAAGACTTACTCAAGCAGTATTTTCAGCGGGAGCTGCCGGCCTAAGTTGGCAAGGGCCCCTACCCCCCTTGTGGGCGGGTGACCGGCGGGCGGCGCCCTGCCCGCGGCCACTACCACCATTCGGCGCGGGCCGCGAGTTTGCGGTCTGCCAGCAACCTTACTTACCCGGTTTTTCTGCGCGTTGCCTGTTTATGTCCACTCTTCCGGACCTGCTTTCCGTTTTTCGAGCCCTGCCGGGCGCTTACCTGCTGCTTTCGCCTGACCTGGTTATTGAGGCCGTGAGCGACGAATACCTGGCCGTAACGCTCACCACGCGGGCTAGCTTGATGGGCCGCAGCCTCTTCGAGGCCTTCCCCGACAACCCGGCGGCGCCCGACGCGCACGCGACCCACAACTTGCGGGCCTCGCTGGAGCAGGTGCTGGCCACGGGCCAGCCGCACGAGATGGCCCGCCAGCGCTACGATGTGCCCGACCCCACCCGGGCCGGCCGGTTTGTGGAGCGCTACTGGCTGCCGCGCAATGCGCCCATCTGGGACGAGCAAGGCCGCACAACCCACCTGCTGCACACGGTAATCGAGGTGACCGAGCAGGCCCAGAACGAAGCGCAACTGCGCGCCAGCCAAAACCGGGAGCGGGCCGCACTAGCCGCTGCGCAAGCGCAGCAGCAGCTACAAGCCGTATTTGCGCAGGCGCCGGTAGCTATTTGCGTATTCCGAGGCGTTGATTACGTGCTCGATGTTGTGAATAACGACATGGTGCACATACTGGGCCAGCCGCTAGAAAAGCTGGTAGGCCGGCCTTTTTTCGAGACCTTGCCCGAGCTGGCTACCCAGGGCCTGCGCGAGCTGCTCGATGAAGTGTGGCAGACCGGCGAAACGTTTGTGGCACAGGCTATGGAAATTCACCTGGCGCGCCACGCGCCCGGCGAAACGGGTTTTTACAACTTCATTTACCAGCTGCTGCGCAACGAGCAGGGCTTGGCAGCTGCCATTATCTGCGTGGCCACGGAAGTCACCACGCAGGTGTGGGCCCGCCGCGAAGTCGAATTGCTCAACCAGGAGCTGGCGGCCATGAACGAAGAGCTGCAGGCTTCTAACGAAGAATTGCGCATCAACAACGACGACTTGGTTCGCACCCGGCAGGCGGTGCTCGATGCCGCCCAGCGCCGGGTGCAAGAGCGCGAAACGTTTTACCAGGTTTTTGCCCAAACGCCGGCCTGCATCGCCTTGCTGCGCGGCCCCGAGCACCAGTTTGAGTACATCAATGCCGCGTACCAGAACTTGTTTCCAAACCGCCAGCTGGTGGGCCGGCCCCTGGCCGAAGCACTGCCCGAAACGGTGGGCCAAGGCTTTCTGGCATTGCTCAACAACGTGTACCGGACGGGCAAAACCTTCTTTGGCAACGAGCTGCTGCTCAGCGTTGAGCAGCCCGAAGGCCAGCCTCCGAAAGACGTATATTTCACCTTTACTTACCAGGCCTACCAGGAAAATGGCCGCACCGTCGGCATTTCCATCTTCGCCTACGACGTGACGGAGCAGGTGCTGGCCCGCCAGCGGCGCGAAGTGGAGCGGCGGCAGCTACAGCGCTTGTTTATGGAAGCGCCCGCGGCCATCTGCATCCTGGCTGGCCCCGAGCTGGTATTTGAACTGGTCAACCCTGGCTACCAGGCACTGTTTCCGGGTCGCGAGCTTCAGGGACGCCCAATTTTGGAGGCCCTGCCCGAAATCGCCGACCACGCGGTGTACCAAACGTTCCGGGGCGTGCTCGACACGGGCCAGACCCACGAAGAAGCCGGTATTCTGATACCGCTGGCCTGCCCCGATGGCTCGATGGAAAACCGCTACTTCAACTACATTCAGCAGGCTCGTTGCGACGAGCAGGGTCGCACCGATGGGGTACTGGATTTTGCCTTCGAGGTGACCGACCAGGTGGCGGTGCGCCACCAAGTGCAGCGGCTAAACGAGGAGCTGCAATCAACCAACGAAGAACTGCGCACGACCAACGAGCAGTTGGTGCGCACCAACGTGGACCTGGATAATTTTATTTACACGGCCTCGCACGACCTCAAGGCGCCCATTGCCAACATCGAAGGCTTGCTGCTGGCCTTGCAGCAGGAACTGCCGGCCACCTGTGGGGTAGGCGAAGTGCCCAAGATGCTGACGCTGATGCAGGAAGCTATAGAACGGTTTGGGCGCACCATCGGGCATCTTACCGACATTGCCAGCTTGCAAAAGGAGTACGGGCAGGCGACTACGGAAATCAGCCTGGCGCGCCTCGTGCGCGAGGTGCAGCTAGATTTAGCGCCCTTGGTCGCGCAAGCCGGCGCGCAGCTAGAAGTCGCAGTGCCCGAAGCCATTACGCTCACATTTTCGGAGAAAAACCTGCGCTCGGTGGTGTATAACCTGCTCAGCAACGCCCTCAAATACCGCCAGCCCGACCGCCAGCTCCGGGTGCGCGTGGCCTACCAGGCCCAGGCAGAATACCAGGTGCTGGAGGTGTGCGACAACGGCCTGGGCTTCGACCTGTCGAGTGGCGAAGAAAAGCTGTTTGGCATGTTTCAGCGCCTACACACCCACGTCGAAGGCTCGGGCATCGGCCTCTACATGGTCAAGCGGATGGTCGAGAACGTTGGCGGCCGAATAGCAGTACAAAGCCAGCCCGGCGAAGGCTCCACTTTTACGGTATTTTTCCCGCGCTAAACCAAGTACTTATTCGCGGCTTGTAGGCCTAAGGTCGTACATAGCATCTATCTATCAATTATTTATGCCTAAGCTGCCGAGTGTGCTCCTGGTCGACGACGACTCAACCACTAATTACTTAAATACCATGCTGCTTACCCGCCTCGGCGTGGCCGAGCAGCTACTGGTGGCCGAAAACGGCCGCGAAGCTCTGGACTTGCTGGCTCGCTCGTGCACGCCGATGAGCCCGAGCTGCCCGGCCCTCATTCTGCTCGACGTGAATATGCCCGTCATGAACGGCATCGAGTTTTTGGAAGCTTACCAGCATCTCTCCTTCGCTCAGCGCCAGGTCATGGTGGTGGTGCTGCTCACGACCTCGGTTAACCCGCGCGACCTGGCCAGAGTGCAGCTGCTGCCCGTGGCCAGCACCCTGACCAAGCCGCTCACCGAAGCCAAAGTCAACGCCCTGCTGCTCGAGCACTTCCCCACGGCGTAGGGGGCAGGGAATCTGCGAGCATTGCAAAAAGGTTTCCTTACCCCCCTCCCAGCAGGCTAAGCCTTGGGTGCTTGCGGCTTCGTTAGCAGCTCCTTAGCGAGAGCGAGTAGCCGCCTGGGTAAGACGCTCCCAGTTGCCATGCCCAAACAGCTCCTTTTGTTCTGCTGTAAGGGCCGCTTCCTGCAGGAAAGCGCGGGCCTGGCCACCGGGCTTGTACTGGTAGGGATAATCGGTGGAGAAGTGCAGGCGTTCGGGGCCCACCACCTCCAGGGTGCGCTGTAGGTA
>CALMOO010000463.1:5602-5927 GCA_937871705.1 uncultured Hymenobacter sp. | reverse complement strand
CGGCGGGGCTGCTCAGCGGCAAGTTTCGGCGAGGCCAGCCCATGCCGGAAAGCAGCCGGCTGGCGCAGGGTGGCAGCCAGGGGCCGAAAGTGCCCGACGAGCTGCTCTTCGGCATCGTGGATGTGCTGGACGAAGTGGCCGCCGAAACCGAGAAAACCGTGGCCCAGGTGGCGCTGAACTGGCTGTTGCAGCGCCCCACGGTGGTAAACCTGGTAATTGGCGCCCGCAACGAGGAGCAGCTGCGCCAGAACCTGGGCGCCGTGGGCTGGAACCTCAGCCCCGAGCAGGTGGCGCGCCTAGATGCGGCCAGCGCTACCCCCCCTAT
>CALMOO010000463.1:0-5592 GCA_937871705.1 uncultured Hymenobacter sp. | reverse complement strand
TATCCATACTGGCACCAGCGCGGCTTCCCGATGCTGGGGGCCAGCGTGATTTAAGAGAGTGTAGCGACGCAAAGTGTTGCGTTTTTACTTCGTTTTCACGAACCCAATCAACTTCTAAAAACACGCGTAGTGCAGTAGCTACCAGGTTTTTGAGGGGGTAGGAAAGCCGAAGAGCATCGCTTAAAACCTACTTTGGAGCTAACAGTTGAGTTTGCCTTAGGCGTAGAAAAAGTCAGCAAAACCACATACCAGCACGTCAGGCTTCAACAAGCTCAAACTGACGTGCTGGTATGTGGTGAGGGATAACCGAACAACTTATTGAAGGTCAGCAGTAGTAAGCAAGAAGCCTCGAAAATTAAGCGACAGCCGCGCCTACCCCACTTCGGCGGGAAAGGGTTGCCATTGGCTAAGGCGAATGAATGCTAGTGGATACTACATTTAGTGCGACCAACCAACCGCCCGGCAGCCTAGCGGCGGAATGCTCCAGCTGATGTTGAAACCTTACTTCCTGTTGCTGCTACTCGGGCTGGCGCTTGGGTGGCCGCTGCCTAGCCACGCCCAAGGTGCCCAGGCGGCGCCCGAGCCGGCCCACTCAGTGCCCGACCTGGCGCACCTGCTGCCCGCCATCGCGGCGATGTCTGACTCGGCGCGGCTGGACCAGCTGCGCGAGTTTGCGGATGTGCTCATCGATGCCGGCCGCTTTGACGAAGCCGCGGCTACGCTGCACGAAGCCGCCACGCAGGCGCAAGCCAGCGGCCAGGGCCGCCTTATTGCCAGCGTGGAGGGCGCGCAAGGGTACCTGGCTGCCCGGCTAGCCGATTTCGCGGGTGCGCTGCAACATTACCAGCGGGCGCTGGACCTAGCGCGGGCCAACCACGACTACCCCTACCAGATTCGGACGCTGAGCCACATCGCTGGCCTTGCGTACCAGACCAAGAACTGGGCGCAGGCCAACCAAGCGCAGCCGCAAGCCCTGGCGCTGGCCCCGGCCCACCCCCTGCGCCAGCAAGAAGCCCAGGTGTACGGCGAACTGTCGAACCTAGCGGGGATGCAAAAACACCCGGCGCAGGCCTTGGCATATAATAACAAAGCCCTGGCCATGTACTTGGCGGCTCACGACACGGCCAGCTACTACGTCAGCTTGATGAATCAAGCCTTGGTGTACAAAAACCTGGGCCAGTATGCCGAGTCGGCCCAAAGCTTTCGGGCCGTAGAGGCCTACGCCCGGCGCACCAAGGACGACTTTTTGCTGCTTTATGTACAGGTGAATTTTCCGCGCACGCTCTTGCTGCTGCACCAGCCCGACGAGGCCGAGCGCTACGCCCGGCAAGCGCTGGCCGGCGCCGAAAAAACCCACAACCTGGAGTTGCTGCCTACGACGTGCTAACGGCCATAAAAGAGCAGCAGGGCCAGTACCCGACGGCGCTGGCCTACCAGCGCCAGGCCACCAAATTGCAGGATTCCATCTTTAACCAAGCGAAAAGCCAGCAGCTCATTACCACCGAAGCGCGCTACCAAACCAAGGCCCGGCAGGCGCGCATTGCGCAGCTAGCCGCCGACAATACGCGCCAGCAGCACCAGCTTTGGGCGCTGCTGGCGGGGCTAGGATTGATTGGCGCGCTGGCCTTCGGGCTGGCGCGTAGCAGCCGCCGCCGGCAGCGCGCCAATACCTTGCTGGAGCAGCAAAAAACCGAGCTGCAAGCCCAGCGCGACCAAACCAACCAGGCGCTGGCCGAGCTGAAAGCTACCCAGGACCAGCTGGTTCAGCGCGAGAAAATGGCGAGCCTGGGCGAGCTCACGGCCGGCATTGCGCACGAAATTCAAAACCCGCTCAACTTCGTCAACAACTTTGCCGAAGTCAGCACCGAGCTGGTGGCCGAGCTACGCGAAGGGCAAGCTCAGCCTACCCCCGACCGCGAATTGGAGGCCGAGCTGCTCGACGATTTAACTCAAAACCTGCAAAAAATCACGCAGCACGGGCAGCGCGCCGCTGGCATTGTGCGCGGCATGCTGGAGCACAGCCGCACCAGCACCGGCGAGCGCCAGCCCACCAACCTCAACGCCTTGGCCGACGAGTACCTGCGCCTGGCCTACCACGGCTTGCGGGCCAAAGACAAAACCTTTAACGCGGAGCTGAAAACCGATTTTGCGCCTGCCCTACCCCCTGCCAACGTGGTGGGGCCGGATGTGGGCCGGGTGCTGCTCAATTTGTTTACCAATGCCTTCCACGCCGTGCAGCAGCGCCAAAAGCAGGGCGAAGCCGGCTACCAACCTACGGTATCGGTAAGTACACAACTTATTGATGAACAGGTGGTGATAAAAGTTAGTGACAACGGCACGGGTATGCCGGCGGCGGCTAAGCAGAAGATTTTCCAACCTTTTTTCACGACTAAGCCCACGGGCGAGGGCACCGGCCTGGGCCTGTCGCTGAGCTATGATATTATTACCAAAGGCCACGGCGGCACGCTCACGGTAGAGAGCCAGGAGGGGGTAGGAACTGAGCTGGTGATTACGCTGCCCATTTGAGCAGCTGCTTACAATGGTTTTGGGAACTGATAAAGCGAGTAGCGACTTGGAATATTGCAGCTTTACCTTGCTTCCGTTCTCCTGATTAGCTTCTTAACTAGCGCTGATTAGTAACTTTATTACCTGGTGTAGCCGCAACGCCCCTACCCCCTGCCTTGTCTTTGACCTGGCTTTACACAGCAACTCCCTCTTTTATATATGGCTATGAACCCTGAACCAGACACGCCGCAGAACCACGATGAGGCCCGGCGCACCTTCCTCAAGCAGTCGTCGGTGCTGACGGCGATGGCCTTGGTGCCCAGCCCAGTAGTATCGGCCGCGGCGGCTGAGCTGGATGAAACCGTAGCCGCGGCCTTCGAGAAAGTGCCGCTGAAGCTGGAAATTAACGGCAAGAAATACAACCTCAAGGTGGAGCCGCGCACGACGCTGCTCGACCTCTTGCGCGAGCAATTGCACCTTACGGGCACCAAAAAAGGCTGCGACTACGGCCAGTGCGGCGCCTGCACCGTGCACGTAGATGGCCAGCGCGTGAACAGCTGCCTAAGCTTTGCGGTGATGCACGACGGCCGCAAGGTGACGACCATCGAAGGGCTGGCCGACGGCGACAAGCTGCACCCCATGCAGGAGGCGTTTGTGAAGCACGACGGCTTTCAGTGCGGCTACTGCACGCCCGGCCAGATAATGAGCGCCGTAGCCTGCGTGCGCGAAGGCCACGCCGACTCGGAGACCGAAATCAGAGAGTATATGAGCGGCAATATCTGCCGGTGCGGGGCTTACAGCAACATTGTGGCGGCTATTCAGGACGTGAAACAGGGAGGACAAAAGGTATGAACCAGTTCCAATACGTACGGGCGACCAAGCAGCAGGCGGCCATCGAGGCCGTGGCCAAAGACGCGAACGCCAAGTTCATTGCCGGCGGCACCAACCTCGTCGACCTGATGAAGCGCGGCATTATGACGCCGCAGAAAATAGTCGACATCAACCGCCTACCCCTCGCTAAAATCGAGCACCAGGCCAATGGCCTGCTCATCGGGGCGCTGGCCCTGAACTCGGCCGTGGCTGACCACCAGCTGGTGCGCGAGCGGCAGCCGCTGCTGGCGTTGGCCCTCAATGCCGGCGCCTCGGCGCAGCTGCGCAACATGGCCACCGTGGGCGGCAACATGCTGCAACGCACTCGCTGCAGCTACTTCTACGACCTGGCCATGCCCTGCAACAAGCGCGAGCCCGGCACCGGCTGCGGCGCCCTCGAAGGCGTGAACCGCATGCACGCCATTTTCGGAGCCAGCGACAAGTGTATTGCCGTGCACCCCTCCGACATGAGCGTGGCCCTAGTGGCGCTCGATGCCACGGTGCTGGTGAGCGGCCCCCAGGGCGACCGCCGCATCGCCTTCGCCGACCTACACCGCCTACCCGGCGACACGCCGGAGAAGGACACAAACCTGGCGCCCGGCGAGCTTATCACGGCTGTGGAGGTTCCTGATGGGCCTTTCACCAAGCACGTGCACTACCAAAAAGTGCGCGAGCGGGCCAGCTACGCCTTCGCCCTGGTGTCGGCCGCGGCGGCCTTAGACCTCGATGGCACTACCATTAAGGCCGCTCGCCTTGCCATGGGTGGGGTAGCCCACAAGCCCTGGCGCCTCACGGCCGCCGAGCAGTTTTTGGTGGGCAAGCCAGCTACGGAAGAAACATTCCGGCAGGCGGCCACGGTGGCGATGCAGGGCGCTAAGGCCTTTAAATACAATGCGTATAAGCTGCGGCTAGCGCCTAACACGCTGGTGCAGGCCTTGAAAACGGCGACTGCTGCTTAGAAATCAACTTTAGTTGTTCTGGCGGGCACCTCACCCCCTACCCCCTTCTTTTTTGAAGCGGGGACGAGGAGTGAGGTAACAGCCAAAACGACTACTTCCGACATCTTTATGAAAGTGCAAGACAAGCAAATCGGGGCCGCGCTGAGCCGGGTCGATGGCCACCTCAAGGTGACGGGTGCGGCCAAATACTCGGCCGAGTACGAGCTGCCGGGCATCACGTACGCCGTGCTGGTAGGCAGCACCATCGCCAAGGGCCGCATCACGAGCCTCGACACGCGGGCGGCTGAGCGGTCGCCGGGCGTGCTGGCGGTTATTTCGCACCTCAACTCGCCGCAGGTGCCGGGGTTTAAGCCCGCGGGTAAAGACCCTTCGCAGCCGCAAACCGAAGGCGGGCCGCTGAAGGTATTTCACGACAACCGAGTGCTGTTTAATGACCAGCCCATCGCGGTGGTGGTGGCCGACACGCTGGAGCGCGCCCGCTACGCGGCGCGGCTGGTGAAGGCGCAGTACGCCCCCGAAAAGCACCTCACCAACATGGAGGAAGCCGCCAAGCGCGCCTTCCTGCCCACCCAGGCGCAGAAAAATCCTAAGTCGGGCATGGCTGACTACCAGCGCGGTACGGCCGATGCCTACAAAGGCGCTCCGCTCAGCATCGAGGCCGAATACGTGATTCCGACCGAGATGCACCACCCCATGGAGATGCAGGCCATCACGGCGCACTGGGAAGCGCCCGACCGCCTCACGCTCTACGACAAGACGCAGGGCACCATGGGCACGCGCCGCGATTTTGCTCGCGAGTGGGGTCTGCCCGAGGAGAACGTGAAGGTGGTGGCCACCTTCGTGGGCGGCGCCTTTGGCAACGCGCTGCACAGCTGGCCGCACGAGTCAGCCGCCGTGATTGCGGCCAAAGTAGTGAACCGCCCGGTAAAGCTCATGCTCACCCGCGAGCAGATGTTTACGATGGTGGGCTACCGGCCCTATACCTGGCAGAAAATCGGGATGAGCGCCACGCCCGACGGCAAGCTCACAGCCATTACCCACGAAAGCATTGGGCAAACCTCAAGCTACGAGGAGTTTACCGAATCGACCTTGGCGCAGACGCGCATGATGTACGCCTCACCTAACCTGACGACGCGCTACCGCATTGCGGCCCTCGACGTGAGCTCGCCCATCTGGATGCGCGGGCCCGGCGAGGCCACTGGCGCGTTTGCGCTGGAGTCGGCGATGGATGAGATGGCTTACCGGCTCAACATCGACC
>CALMOO010000462.1 GCA_937871705.1 uncultured Hymenobacter sp. | reverse complement strand
ACCACGAGTGGGGCGAACCTGTAGCGGACACGGCCATCCTCTTTGAATACCTTGTGCTGCACACGTTTCAGTTGGGGTTTAACTTTCCGGTGGTGCTCACGTACCGCGAAGCGTTTCGCGAGTTGCTGGCGGGCTTCGAGCCGGCACGCCTAGCCCGCTTAGGCGAAGCCGAACAGGCGGCGCTAGTAGCTAATCCTCGCATGCTGCGCAGCCCGCGCAAGCTAGCCGCCGCCGTGCAGAATGCCCAGGCCTGGCTGCGCTTGCGCCAGGAAACGGGCAGCGATGAAAGCCTACTCGCTTTTTTCTACGCCTACGTGGGCGGCGCGCCCCTCGACGGGCACCGCGGAGCCGCGGCGGCCGTGCCTCTCACCACGCCCGCCAGCGAAGCCCTGAGCCGCGACCTCAAGCGCCGCGGCTTTGCCCAACTGGGTCCCGCCAACTGCTACGCCCTGCTGCAAACGGCGGGGCTGGTCAACGACCACCTGCTGTCGTGCCCCCGGCACGCAACCTGCCAAGCGCTCTGGTGGAAGTAAATCACGAAAACTTCTGCGGGCTGCGTGGCAAAAGCTTCTCCTAGCGAGGCAGCAGTTCCAGCTTAGCAAAAAAGTCCTGAAACAGCAGGCCCACATCCAGGTGCTGGTACACTCGAATGGCACGCCCGTTGGGGTTCACCTGGTAAGTGCCTTGTGGCGAAATGGTTGGCGCCGGCTTCAGCACGTAGTCACTCGAAGAAGGGTCGGGTTCGAACGATGATTGCAGGGCCGTGAGCAGCACCAGCGGACTATCGCCCAAAATGTAGGTTTCGCCCACGTTGAGGTGGTACTGCCACAAACGCTTTTGCAAGTCGGCTAGCGCCGCCCACAAGTAGGCGCCCACTTGGCCGCGGGGCTGCACGCGGGTTTGGAGCAAGGCTGTTGACACCAGCGCCTGCCGGTAGGCATTGCGCGGCACCTGCCAGAGCGGGAGGCGCGTGCGGTTAAATACCGCGCGGGCAGCCGCCACGTCGATATTCAGGTTGTACTCTATGCCTGCGGCGCGGGGTGGGGGTAGGGCTAGGTCGGCGTACTCCGGGCCGCCAATCCAGACCACCGTGAGCTTGTCGGCCACGCGCGGGTTGGTCAGCGCCGCCGAGGCAATTTCGGTCAGGCCCGCCCCGCATAGCACGTACAAGGGCTGCTGCGTATCCGTGCGCAAGGCTTCTTTAATAATGAAATCGACCGCCGGGCTTTTTACCGGGGTGCTGTCGGTGCGCATGCCGGTGTTAGAGCCCGCGATGACTGGCACGCGGCCTGCCAGGTGCAGCAGCTTCAGTAGCTCCGTGGCTTTGCGAGCCGCGTTATCGGCCTGATTACCAGACGGGTCGAACCCATCGCCGGCCGACAGGTGCGAGCCGATAATGGCCCGCACTTCCACAGAGGGCGACAGCAGCAGGTGCGCCAGCTGAAACAAGCCATCGGGGTCGCCGCTGAAATCATTGTCCACAATCACCCGCAGGCGGGGCGGCAGAGCCGTGCTCGCCCGCCCCGCCTGCGCCCTCGCTGGCCCAGCCAGCAACAGACCAAACAGCAGGCAAGCAAGCTGATGCCAGGGCAAGCGGCGGCCAATCGGCAACCCGCCCCGCCGGCCAAGCACCGAAAGCCAGCCGCGATATACCCGCAAACAAGCAAAAAAAGGGGGGTAGGAAGTTTGCATCAGGTAAGAAGCCGCACGGGCGAAAAAGCTGCAAGGCCAGCCGGTTGCGCAAAGTAGCGTCCGCCCTATCACAGTCGGAATCTACTAAGTAAGCAGCCGATGCCAAAATTTTACTTGGTGTTGCGGCCCTCACTGCCCGTATACAGGCCGTACATTTTTTGCAACGCGCTATGCCCACTAACACTGTGCTCGTCGTTGGCGGCAACGGCATCATTGGCCGCAACGCCGTCAGCCACCTGCTCTCGACCGGCAACTGGAACGTCATCGTCACCTCCGCTTCGCCGCTCGACTACGAAACTCCCGCCGCCTACGTGCCGCTAAATCTGCTTGATGCTCAGGCCGTAGCCGGGCAGGCCGAGCAGTTGCGCGACGTTACGCACGTCATCTACGCGGCCTACATCGAAGGCAAAACCCTGGCCGCCCAAACGCACGTCAACCTCGACCTGCTCCGCAACCTGGTGACAGGCCTGGAGCAGGTAGCGCCCCACTTTCAGCACCTCACCTTCATTCAGGGGGGTAAGGCCTACGGCGCGCACCTGGGCCGCTATAAAACGCCGGCCCTCGAAACCGACCCGCGCCACTTTCCGCCCAATTTTTACTACAGCCAAGAAGATTTCCTACGCGAGCACTCGGCTGGTAAAGCCTGGAGCTGGACGGCCGTGCGCCCCGACATCGTGGTGGGCTTTGCCGTGGGCAACCCCATGAACCTGGCCAACCTGATTGCCGTGTACGCCAGCTTCTGCAAGGAATTGAACGTGCCATTCCGCTTTCCGGGCAGCCTCACGGCCTACAACGTGCTCGTGAACGTGACCGACGCCAACCTGCTTGCCAAGGGCATGGAATGGGTGTCGACTCACGAGGAGTGCAACGCCGAAATCTTCAACATTACCAACGGCGACATCTTTCGCTGGAGCCAGCTGTGGCCGCGCTTTGCCGAGTACTTCGGCGTAGAATACGCCGAGCCAATCACGTTTCCGCTGCAAGAGTACATGGCCGACAAAGGCGAGCTGTGGCAGCAGATGGTGCAAAAGCACGGCCTCAAAAACCACGCGCTGGAAGAGCTGGCACAGTGGGGCTTCGGCGATTTTATCTTCAACGTGGAGGCCGACGCGTTTTTTGACGTGAACAAGCTGCGCCGCTTCGGCTTTCAAGAAATGCACCTCGACAGCTTCACGTCGTTTCGCAACCAATTTGAGCACCTGAAAGCGGAGAAGATTATTCCGTAGGCTGCTATTTTTTAGTTGATTACGTAATGCTTACCCGTCTTATTCCTTCGACCCAGGAGCCGCTACCCTCTATTGGGCTGGGCACCTGGCAAACGTTCGATGTGCGCAGCGAGGCCGCCTACCCGCCGCTGCGGCAAACCCTCGAGACCCTGCACGCCGGCGGTGGCAGCGTCATCGATTCGTCGCCGATGTACGGCCAGTCCGAAGCCGTAGTGGGCGAGCTCACGGCCGAACTGCAAGCGCGCGAGCAGTTTTTCTACGCCACCAAAGTCTGGACTACAGGCCGTGAAGCGGGCATCCGGCAAATGGAGGAGTCGCTGCGCAAGCTGCGGCGCCCGCATATCGACCTGCTACAAATCCATAACCTCGTCGACTGGAAAACGCACCTCGCCACCCTGCGCGAGTGGAAGGCGGCCGGCAAGGTGCGCTACATCGGCATCACGCACTATACCAACACCATGCACCCCGAGCTAGAGCGGGTGTTCTCGACCGAACAGATTGATTTTGTGCAGTTCAACTACTCCATTCTGGACCGCCACGCCGAGCAGCGGCTGCTGCCCGCCGCGGCCGCGCACGGCGTGGCCACGCTCATCAACCGGCCCTTCACCGCGGGTAATTTGCTGGCGCGCGTCCGGGGCCAGGCCCTACCCCCCTGGGCAGCGGAAATGGGCATTCAGAGCTGGCCGCAGCTCTTGCTGAAATTCATCCTCGCGCACCCCGCCGTCACGTGCGTAATACCTGGCACAGGCAACCCCGCGCACCTCGCCGACAATTTGAGAGCCGGCCTCGGCCCTTTGCCCGATGCGGCGACCAGGGAGAAGATGGCCACGTTATTCAACGGTTAACCTCATTTCTGCGCAACTTGTGCCTCATTACCGTTTCCTCCCCATTTTGAAAGCTACCATTCTGAGCCTGGCGACCCTATTTGCCACGGCTGCCCCCGCGCTCGCCGCCCCCGCACCTCGCGAGCTGACCTACACCGTTTCGATGGACCCTACTGCGGCCGCTCACCAGTTTCAGGTGCGGCTCGAAGTGCCGAAGCTCAGCAAAGAGCAGGCCGTGTACCAGTTTGCGGCCACCGCCCCCGGCACCTACCAGGTGATGGACATGGGCCGCTACGTGCACGATTTCGCGGCCTTCGATGCCAAAGGCAAGCCCTTGGAAAGCAAGCAAATCGGCACCAACCAGTGGGAATTGGCGCAGCCCGAAAAGACCCGCGAAATTCGCTACACCATCGCCGAAACCTGGGCTACCCCCGTGCCCGAGCACAACGTGTACCTTATGTGCGGCTCTTCTCTGGAGGCTGACCACGCCCTCGTGAATGGCCAAACTGTGCTCGGCTACCCGCAGGGCTGGCAGGCTAAGCCGCTGCGCCTCAAGCTGAACTACCCCAATGCTTGGAAAGTAGGCACCGTGCTCGTGCCCGATGCCCAGGGCTACTACCACGCCAAGAGCTACGACCAAGCCGTGGACTCGCCCATCTTGCTCGGCAACCTCACCGCGGCCCAAACCAAAGTGGGCAACGCCGACGTGGCCCTGTACTGCTACTCGACCAAGGGCCAGGTGCAGGCGACGCCGCTGCTGGCCGACATGCAAAAGATGCTCGGCGCCGCGCAGGCCTTCCTGGGTGGCGACTTGCCGGTGAAGCGCTACGCATTTTTGTATTTATTCAGCGATAAAGTGGCCGGCGCTTGGGAGCACTCCTACAGCTCGGAATACATTATGCAGGAAGGCGAGATGACGCCAG
>CALMOO010000461.1 GCA_937871705.1 uncultured Hymenobacter sp. | reverse complement strand
GAATTCTTCGAGCCGCCGGCAGTGCCGGGTTACGGCGCGGCGGGTGGTTTCCAGCTGCAATTGCTCGATAAAACCAACTCGGGCGACTACAAGGCGCTCGAAAAGGTGAACGAGGAATTTATGGGTAAGCTCAAAAAGCGCAAGGAATTGGCGGGCCTGTTCACGTTCTTCTCGGCCGACTACCCCCAGTACGAGCTCAAGATTGACAACGACCTGGCCATGCAGAAAGGCGTGAGCATCGGGTTTCATCAAATACCAGCGCTTTTTCAAGGTGTACGTGCAGGCTGCGCCCGAATACCGGAAGCTGCCCCAAGACATTCTGAACATGTGGGCCAAAAACGACAAGGGCGAGATGGTGCCATTCTCGGCCTTCATGAAAATCGTGAAGTCGCAGGGTGCCAACGAGATTAACCGCTACAACATGTACACCACGGCCTCCATCCGCGGGGGCGCGGCCGAAGGCTACAGCTCGGGCGAAGCCATCAAAGCCGTGCAGGAAGTGGCCAAAGAGCTGCCCCACGGCTACGACATCGACTGGGGTGGCTTGTCGAAAGACGAAGTATCGCGCGGCAATGAGTCCATCGTTATTTTCATGGTCGTGCTGGTGTTCGTGTACTTGGTGCTCGCCGCCCAGTACGAAAGCTTCCTGCTGCCGCTGGCTGTAATCTTCTCGCTGATTGCCGGCGTGTTCGGGTCGTTCCTGTTCATCAAGATGTTTGGCCTGGCCAACGACATCTACGCCCAGGTAGGCCTCGTGATGCTGGTCGGCTTGCTGGGTAAAAACGCCGTACTGATTGTGGAATTTGCGGCCCTGAAGCACGAGGAAGGCATGTCCGTCCGCGACGCGGCTATCGAAGGCGCCCGTGTGCGTTTCCGCCCAATTCTGATGACCTCATTCGCCTTGATCGCCGGTTTGATTCCGCTGGTGATAGCCACCGGCGCGGGTGCCATCGGCAACCGTACCATCGGTAGCTCGGCGCTCGGCGGCATGCTGTTCGGCACCGTGTTCGGGGTAATTATCATTCCTGGCTTGTACTACTTCTTCGGCACCCTGGCCGGCGACAACAAGCTGATTCGCGACGAAAACGAGTCGCCGGTATTTGAAGGCGTAGAGCCCCGCGTTAAATTAGAAGAAATGGAGCCTTATGCTTAAGCGACGTATTTATCAAGGCCTGAGCGCCGCCGGCCTAGCGCTGGCGGTGGCAGGTTGCAAATTGCCCCAGTTAGTTGACCGGCCGGTGAGCCGCAGCGTGCCGGCCACCTACAACAACAGCACCCAGGACACCATCAGCACGGCCAAGGTGCGGTGGCAGCAATTCTTCACCGACCCCAATCTAAAATCGCTGATTGATAGCGCCCTGCAACGCAACCAGGAGCTGAACATCACGCAGCAGGAACTCCAGATTGCCCGCAACGAGGTGCAAGCCCGCACCGGCGAGTACCTGCCTTCGGTGTCGCTGGGGGGTAGGGCGGCGCTCGACCGCAACAGCCGCTACACCATTCAGGGCGCCACGGAAGAGCAAATCAACATTCGGCCCGACCGCCGCAACCCCGACCCGCTGGCCGATTTGCAGCTGGGCGCGTTTGCGAGTTGGGAGGTCGATATCTGGCACAAGCTGCGCAACGCCCGCAAGTCGGCGGCCACGCGCTACCTGGCTTCGGTAGAGGGCCGGAACTTCATGGTGACCAACCTGATTGCCGAGATTGCCACTTCGTACTACGAGCTGCTGGCGCTGGACAACCAGCCGACCATTCTGAAGCAGAACATTGACATTCAGCGCAATGCGCTGGAGGTGGTGCGGCAGGAGAAGGAAGCCGCCCGCGTAACCGAACTGGCTGTCAAGCGCTTCGAAGCCCAGATTCAGAATACCACGGCTCGGCAGTTCACCATTCAGCAGCGCATCACCGAAACCGAGAACCGGATTAATTTTCTGGTGGGCCGGTTTCCGCAGCCAGTTGTTCGCGACGACCAAGCCTTCAATGCGCTCGTGCCGCAAGCCATGCAGGCCGGCGTGCCCGCGCAGCTGCTCAGCAACCGCCCCGACATCCGGCAGGCCGAGCAAAACCTGGTGGCCGCTAAGCTAGACGTGCAGGTGGCCCGCGCCAACTTCTACCCGTCGTTGAGCATCGACGGGGGGGTAGGGTTCGAGGCGTTCCGGCCCGGCTTGCTCTTCACAACCCCTGGCGCCATGCTGTACTCGCTGGCCGGCGACCTGACCGCTCCGCTAATCAACCGCAATGGCATCAAAGCGCTGTATTCCAGCGCCAACGCCTTGCAGCTGCAAGCGGTGTACAACTACGAAAAGACGGTGCTGAATGCCTACATCGAAGTAGCCAATCAGCTCTCCAACATCGGCAACCTCGAAAAGAGCTACGACGCGAAGCTGAAGGAAGTGCAGGCCCTTAACCAGTCCATCCGCATCTCCAACAGCCTCTTCAAGTCCGTACGAGCCGACTACACGGAAGTGCTGTTCACTCAGCGCGACGCCCTAGAATCGAAGTTCGACCTGACCGAAACCAAGATGCAGCAGCTCAATGCCACGGTCAACGTGTACCGGGCCCTAGGCGGCGGCTGGAACTGATAAGGTAAGAATAACCGGGCCGAGTGCCTTAGTTGAAACTCCACGTGGCGGAAGCTCTAGCAGCTTCCGCCACGTGGAGTTTCGGCCTTTTTAGGGGGGTAGGGCTGATTTTCTGATTAGCAACCGACGCTCATCGACGAGGGTGGCAGGTAGTGCCAAGAATTAACTAAAGTTGCTGCGACTTGGATGGGAGAAATGTTATTGTTAATAGTTAAACAACTATATTTACTATGGTAGTCTCTTGAAGGCAAACGCTTCAGTTATAATCCTTTCCTTATGACAAAACCAGCCCATGAAACATCTTATTTTCGCCGCGCTTAGTAGTGGGGGGATAACCCATGTTGCGCTAGGACAAGCTGCCAGCCCAGCGTCTGCCGAAAAAGCTACTGTGCTAGTCTCTGGGCAGCCAGCTGCTGCTTCGGACAAATTTCATCGGCTGCTGGCGCGGTCTGTTGGCGATTGGACTGGCCAGGCCACGATGACGTTTTCGCCGAAAGCCCCGCCCCTGACGAGCACGTCCACCCTCACCAACACCATGGCAATGGGCGGCCTTTTTCAAGTCTCGGAGATTGTCTACACCATAAATGGCCAGCAATTGCATGGCATTCGGGTGACGGGCTACGATGCTGATAAAAAGATATTTACCCGCGCCATGATTCAGGATGGGGGCAACGGCGTGGCCATGGAAGGCCCCTGGGATGAGGCCACCCAGTCTATGACCATGCGCTACAAACAGCGCAGCTCCTCGGGCCGAGAAGATGAGATGAAAGAAGTCTACACCATCGTGGACGAGAATACGGAGGTGTTGGAAATCTACCGGCAGGAGCCAACCACCAACAAGGAAGCGAGAATACTGCACGTCAAGTGGACCCGGAACCACTAACCAGGCCAAGCCAGCGTGGCCTACCTCCCGCTTATTGTTCCTTGCCGCAAGGCTTGGTGCGGGGCCAGCCAGCCGGGCATGGCCTGGCCCAGCAGGTGCCAGAAGCGGGCGTTGTGCAGCCGCTCGTGCAGGTGAGTGAGTTCGTGCACTACCACGTATTCCAGGCAGGGTAGGGGCCAGTGGCTGAGCTCCAGATTGAGCCAGATGCGCCGCGCCCGGATGTTGCAAGTGCCCCAGCGCGTTTTCATCTGCTTGATGCCCCAGTCAGCGGCTTGCACGCCCACTATCGGCTCCCACTTTGCCACTAGCTCTGCTAACTGGCTTTGCAGTTGCGCCCGGCGCCAGCGGGCCAGCACCTGGGCCCGCTGCGCGGGGGTAGTGCCGGCGGGCACGTACAGGTGCAGTTCATCGGCCAGCAGCTGCACCTGGGCGCGGCTGGCTTGCTCGTGCACGCACAGGCGCAGGGCCTGCCCCTGGTAGTAGTGCGTTTCGCCGGCTTCGTAGCGCAAGGTGGGCGGGAGCACTCGCTGCTGAAAGGCCGCCTGGTGCTTGCGAATCCAGGCTTGTTTGCGCAGCACTACTTCACGGATAGTGGACTCCGTGGTGCGCACCGGCACCGTGACGCGCAACTGGCCCTGTGGCGGCAGTATCGTAAGCCGCAGCTGGCGCACGGGCTTGCGCACCACCTCCACGGCTATATCGTCGATGAGCAGGTGGGGCATGGCAGCAGGCGGGTGAGAAGCCCCGCAAGCGCGCGGAACTGCACAAAACTAGCGCTAACACCTGGCAAACCTACACCCGCTTACACGCACGAAGGCCTGCAGCAGCTGCCGCAGGCCTTCGTGCGTGTAAGCGGGTGTAGGTTTAATCGGCGTTGTTTACGTCGTCTATCTTGCCACCATCATTAGCTGCGCTCGATGCCGCGCCGCCCGTGGCGTAGTCCGACTTGTCGGCCGTGGTATTCTTGGTTTGGTTTTTATGCTCGTTGTCCGAGCCGCCACCGGTGTTTTCCGAGTCAGCATTGGCTTCGTCGCCGCGGTGGCTACTGCCTTTGGCGTCGCGGGTGGGCTGGCCGCCATCGTTGCCGTGGTTGCCGCCGTGGCGGCCCTGGCTGGTGCCGGTGGTGCCGTTAGTGGTTTGGGGCGCGGCGCCCTGCTGCTGGCCTTCGAGGCCGTGCACATTTTCGGGGCGGGGCGCGTTGGTGCCGTCATTGGCAATGTCGGCCTGGGTGCGGCGATGTTCGTTCTGGCTCATAGCGGGGGTAGGGAATAGGAGGGAAAGTAAGGTCGACAGTAACATGCTGACCTTCATTTCTATACGCATTCGCAGGAGCGCGGTTGATTTGGCAGCTGCTCCCGGCTAGTCGGCCGGCCGGGTGGCCACGGCTATCTTCGAGTCGGCGGTGCCGTAGTAGAGAAACCACTTGGACTTAAACCGCGCTAGGCCTTCCAGAAAAACTACCTGGTTTACCTGGCCCGTCGTCTCGTAGGGGCGCTCGGGGCGTATAAAGTAGGTGTCCATGCGCTGCAAGAGCTTAGTGGGGTCATCGCGGTCGAACAAGGCTTGAGCGGCCGAGTACGTACCGAGGGGTAGGGACTTATCACCAAAGGCCGGGTCGTTTCGGCTATTATAAATCAGCCGAATGCCCTGGTCGGTAAGCATGGCGGGCGGGCCCGACTCCACCAGGTCGCTGTCGAACTTGCCGGCCCGGGTGGGCAGCACAACTTTCAGATTGGGCACGGTGAGGGCCTGGGCCCGCAACGGCACCGGCGGCTTTTCGCCGGGCGCCATCTCCACGGGCGTCCAGTGAATAAGGTCGTCGGAAGTCGCCGCCCAGATTTGGGCGTCGCCCCAGTACATCCAGTATTTGCCCTTGATTTTGGTGGCCACGATGCGGCCGTCGGCCTCGTAGCTCGACACGATAGAGCCCGATTTGCTCCACTTATCCACATACTGGCCCCCGGCGGCCTGGGCAAAGACGCTGCCGTACTTGGTCCAGTGCAGCAAGTCGGGGGAGGAGGCCACAAGCAGGCGGGCCAGCGTGCCGTCGTAGGCCGTGTAGGTCATGTAGTAGGTGTGGTCGGGGCCTTCCACCACGCGCGGGTCTTCGG
>CALMOO010000460.1 GCA_937871705.1 uncultured Hymenobacter sp. | reverse complement strand
TGGTTAGACTGGCCGCAGCGCGGGCAAAACTCATCAGGCTGACCTTCGGCGAAAGCAAAGTGGCAGTTGGCGCAGGCGAGCAGCTTGACGGCGTGATGAACCATGTAAGGCGGGGAGGCAAAGAGACAACCTAAGTCAGGCCACGGCCGACGAATTGGACGAAGCAGCTGATAACGAGCCGCGAACGAGTCATAAATGGGCTTTTCCCGAACCTGAAAAACCCCTTGGTAAAGAACTGGCCACCGCCTGGTCGCGGCCATGCGCAACGTCAGGCCCGGCACCTGACTTTTGTCATAGGGGCGGGCCTGGTAGCGTTGCAACATTTGGGAAAGGTTTCCCCGCCTGCCCCGACTGCCAAATGTCCACGCCCATGAATATGACCATTTACAGCGCCCTGGCTTTTGAGCGCCCTTTTTTGAAGCCCGCCAATGCGGGTAACCCTTCGGCGCACGAGCTGTAAATTTTTCTTTCCTACCCCCCTCCGTGGACCTCTACCATCTTATCTACCAGAGCCAGTCGCTCGCGCCTTTCGGGCCGGGCGAGTTGGAAGCTTTGTTGCACCGGGGGCGCACCCACAACCGGGCGCACAACATCACGGGCCTACTGCTGCACACGGCCGACGGCCGCTTTCTGCAAGTGCTGGAAGGCCCCAAAACAGCAGTGCGGCACCTTTTCTACCACGTTATCCTGTCTGATACCCGCCACTTTCATTGCCAGGTCATCAGTGCAGGGCTGTGTTTTCAACGAAGTTTTACCGACTGGTCGATGGGCTGCCGCATAGCCCAGCTCGAAGACTTGCAACAGCTATTAGGCGAGGGCCCCGCTACCCTGAGCCTAGGGCTACCTACCCGGCCCTACCCCCGTCCGCAGCTGCTAACCCTGCTACAAGACTTTGTGAGCCAAGGCGAAGCAGGGCCAGAGCCGCCGCACCTGCTGGATAGCCAGCTCGGCGTACGCATTTAAGCAACCACCCGTGAACCTACTTGCGGACCTTCGCCAACTCGGCTGCGCCGCCAGCCTGTTGCTGGCGGTGCAGTGTGGGACCATTACGCCCGCTACCCCACCCAGCACGCGGGTGGCTACTCGCCAGGCGCTGGCGGCGGCCATTCCGCTAGCCCCACTCATTCGGGCGCTGCTCGATACGGCGGCTACCGGCACCCAGGCTACTGACACGCGCCTGGCCTTGCAGGCCGGGGCCGAAGTCCGCATCTTTTATGGGCAAGGCTGCTTACCGGTCTGGCTAGCCCCTGCCGACAGCCTCAGCTCCGATGCGACGGCCGCACTAGCCCTGCTGGCTCAGGCGCCCCAGCACGGCCTGCGCCTCCGCGACTACCATTGGCAGTCCCTACTAGCCCTGCGCGATTCGCTGGCGCAGCCGCTAGGC
>CALMOO010000459.1 GCA_937871705.1 uncultured Hymenobacter sp. | reverse complement strand
CGCTGGATTTTCGCCTACGCGGCGACGTTACCATCTGGCGCGGCAATGTGGGCCTGGCCGCCAGCTACGATTACGGCTTAACTAACTACGAGCCGGCTACCACTTCCACCACCAGCCCCGAGGCCTACGTGCGCTCTTACCGCCTGGGCCTAGCTTACCGCCTAAAATAGCGCTTCGCTAAAACATCATCGGCGAGTAGCCGTCTGAGGGGTAGCCCGGCTCAAGGCCCGGCTACCCCTTTATGCTGCTGCAACCCCGCTACGACGGTAAGAAATACTACAACGTGCTGCCCACCAGTGTGAGCCCGCCCTCGGGCTACGGCGCCTTGCTGCGTCGCTACGCATTCGAGAAAGCCGAGCGCGAGCCCCGCCTACCCCTCGGTCCTTTTCGGGCCGATGCTATTGCCCTGGCGGCTCCGGTGCCTGCCACCGCGCTGCGGGCTACCTGGTTGGGCCACAGCACTATGTTGCTCGAAGTAGATGGCCGCCGCTTCCTCACCGACCCGGTGTGGGCGCAACGAGCCTCGCCCTCGCAGCTGGTGGGGCCGAAGCGATTTTTTGCCCCGCCGCTAGCCCTAGCCGATGTGCCGCCGCTCGACGGCATCTTGCTCTCGCACGACCACTACGACCACCTCGATGAGGCGGCCATTCGGGCGCTGGCACCGCGGGGCGAGCGCTTCTTCTGCCCGAGGGGGGTAGGGGCGCACCTGCGCCGCTGGAGCGTGCCGCCGGCCAATATTACGGCGCTTACCTGGTGGGATGAAGTAGCGCTGACGCCTGATTTTAAGTTGGTTGCCACACCCGCCCGGCACTTTTCGGGCCGAGGGCTGCTCAACCGCGACAGCACGCTGTGGGCGTCGTGGGTGCTGCTGGGGCCGCAGCACCACGTGTTTTTTGGCGGCGACTCGGGGCCGTTCGACGAAGCATTTCGGCAGATAGGGGAGAAGTTTGGCCCTTTCAATTTAGTAATGCTGGAAATTGGCGCCGCTGATGCTGAGTGGGCCAATATTCACTTGGGCCCCGACAATGCGCTGGCGGCGCACCGGCTGCTCGGCGGCGGGCCGCTGCTACCGCTGCACTGGGGCACGTTCAACCTGGCTTTTCACGCGTGGCGGCAGCCGGTGCAGCGGCTCATTGAGGCAGCAGGGCCGCAAGTGCCGCTGCTGCTGCCTACCCCCGGTCAGCGCGTCGAGGTGGCCGCCGGGCCGGTAAATTCGCAGTGGTGGAAATAAATCTGGGCTGGCTTACGCGGCATGCTGTCAAAGCTTTGCGGCTGCCAGCTGGCGAAAAAGTTATCGCTCGCGATTAGTATGGCCAAACAAGCAGTAATAAAGCTGGTTGAGGGTTGAATGCTCGCCTATCATCGACCGGCATTTTGCTTTATGTCGCGCCTGTTGCTCTGCTATTTGTGTTGTTGCTGCCCAGCAGGAAGCAAGCACTGTTGTGCCTGAGCGCATAGCAATGGCCATTGCGGCCTAGTCCTATTTTTAACTTCTTTGAGGGTGCTAAATCGGCTTGCTGCCTTGTTATAACCTGCACAGTATGTGTAAGTTATTTAGGTTCGCGGCTTGCGCTAGCCTAAAGGTGGTGTAATTTGCCCGCTTCGCACCTCGATTCTTCGGTTGGAACTAACCTTGTTTTTACATGAAAAAATCCTTACTAACTCCTCTGCTTGTGGTGACAGCGCTGGCCGCGCACGCCCAGAAAATAACCGTGACGGGCCGGGTACTCAGCACCACCGGCGAGGTGCAGCCGGGCGCCACCGTGCTGGAGCGCGGCACTACCAACGGCACTTCGACGGGCAGCAACGGCGAGTACTCCTTATCGGTGGCGCCCAACGCTACCCTCACGATTTCGGCCATTGGCTTCGCTACGCAGCAGGTGCCAGTGCAGGGCCGCACCAACGTGGAGGTGCGCCTCGTGGCGGCGGCTACCGACCTGGGCGACGTGGTAATCACGGGCTCGCGGGCTGCCGAAGGCCGCTCGAATATCCTGACGGCCTCGCCGGTCGATGTGATTTCGGCGCGCGAAATCCGGGCGTTTGCCCAAACCGATGTGGCGCAGGTGCTGACCTACGTGGCGCCGTCGTTTCAGTCGTCGCGCCAAACGATTTCGGATGGTACTGACGCCGCCGACCCGGCTAGCTTGCGCGGCCTCGGCCCCGACCAGGTATTGGTGCTGGTGAACGGCAAGCGCCGCTACCAGCAGGCGTTGGTGAACATCAACGGTACGGTGGGCCGCGGCTCGGTGGGCACCGACCTGAGCACGATTCCGACGGCCAGCATCAAGCGCATCGAGGTGCTGCGCGACGGGGCGGCGGCGCTCTACGGCTCCGATGCTATCGCGGGCGTTATCAACATTCAGCTCAAAGACGACTCGACCGGCGTGCAGGCTACCGGCTTTTATGGCCAAACGGTGCAGAGCGACGGCAAAACTGAGCAGGTTGACGTCAACATCGGCATTGGCCTAAATCACCGCGGCTACCTCGACATCGGCGGGCAGCTGCTGAACCGGGGCTACACCAACCGCGCGTTTCAAGACACGGCGCCGCTTATTTACCTCGGCGATGCTAGCGGCAACTATCCCTCGTCGGCCAACACTACGCAGGCCCGCACGAACCTCAAGGCCCAGGACGACGCGCTGGTGGCCAAGAACGGCTTCGACCGCACCGATATTCGGGTGGGGCAGTCGGCACTACGCAATTTCAGCGGCTTCCTGAACGGCGGCTACAACCTGGGCCAGGGCTACGAGGTGTACCTCACGGGTATGGCCTCGTACCGCACTAGCCATAGCCCCGGTTTCAACCGCCTGCCGAGCGCGACCACGCAAATCGACCTCAACATCTACCCCAACGGCTTCCTACCCTTCATCGATGCCACGCTCTACGACCAGTCGGCCATCGTGGGCTTGCGCAAAACCTACGCTGGTTTTGCCGCCGACCTGAGCAACACCTTTGGCCGCAACGAGCAAGACTACAACGTGAATGGCTCGGTAAATGCCTCGCTGCCGCAAGGGCCTGCGCTGGTGAGCTTGACTCCAACGAGCTTCTACGCCGGCCGCTTGGCGTTCTTGCAAAACACGACTAACCTCAATTTCGCGCGTCGTTTCGAGGAGGTAGGCCCGCTGGCGACTCTTAACGTGGCGTTCGGGGGCGAGTTTCGGGTCGATAACTTTAAAATCGGCCGGGGCGAATACGCGTCGTACATCAACGGCGGTCGCCTATTGAATGGTGCGCCGACGCCCTCAGGCGCGCAGGTATTTCCGGGCTATCAGCCGCAGGATGAAGTAAATAAGTCGCGCACCAACCTGGCCGGCTACCTCGACCTGGAAAGCGACATTACCGATAAGCTGCTGCTACACCTGGCCGGCCGCGCCGAGCGCTACAGCGATTTTGGCAGCAACGTGAGCGGCCAGGCCAGCGCCCGCTACAGCATTTTGCAAGGCTTGGCCCTGCGCGGCACCATCGGCAATGGCTTCCGGGCGCCGTCGTTGCAGCAGCGCTACTTCACCAACACGGCTACCCAGTTTATCAGCGGCTTGCCCAACCAAGTGCTGACCGTGAACAACGACAACCCCATTGTGCGCAACGACATCAACAACCCTACGCAGCCGGGCTTCGGGGTGGAATCGCTGAAGCAGGAAAAGTCGACTAACTACAGCCTGGGCCTTACCGTTCAAGCGGGCAGCTTTACGTTGACGGCGGATGCTTACCAGATTGATATCCGCGACCGTATTGTGCTGTCAACTTCTTTCAACCGGAACAACCCGCTGGTGAACAGCATTTTGGGTACGCGGGCGGTGAGCCAGGTGCAGTTTTTTGCCAATGCTGTGAATACGCGCACCAAGGGTATCGATATTGTGGCCAACGAGCGCATACCGCTTGGTGAACAAAGCCGCCTGCTCTTAACGGCGGCGGCCAATTTTAATAAGACGGAAGTTACCAGCTTCAATACGTCGTCGAGCACCATCAATGGCGACCAGACGGTAGGCACCAACAACCTGCAAAACCGTCTTTTTGACCGCCAGCAGCGCACCCGCCTCGAAAGCGGCAACCCACGCAGCAAAATCAACCTTTCAGCCGTTTATACGATTAATAAGTTTAGTGTTGAAGCCCGCTCGGTGCGCTTTGGCCAGGTGCAAACGGCCGACGCCGACCCGGCCCGCGCCTACCTCGACCAGACGTTCTCGGCCAAGTGGATTTCGGACCTGACGCTGAGCTACCAGTTCTTGAAGCAGCTGGGCCTGACGGTGGGCGTGAATAACTTGTTCAACGTCTACCCCGACAAGGTTATCGTCGACCCGCGCAACAACCCGAATAACTTCTCCGTGGACCCGACTACGAGTTACAGCTCTTCAATCGACAACTCCAACCGCGGCCGCTTCCTCTACAACGCCAACCAATTTGGCTTCAACGGCGCGTACTACTTCACACGCTTGAGCATCACGCTTTAGCAATTCCCTACCCCCTTTACGCAACGAAGCCAGCCTCGACCGGGGCTGGCTTCGTTGCGTAAAGGGGGTAGGGAATTACTTATTCGGCTGCTCGCAGCAAGCGGGCTAGCAGCTGGCCATTGGCGCCGCGCGCCACGTAGAGCCCGGCGGGTAAAGTCGGGGCCGGCTGCCACAGCACGCGGCCATCGGCCTGGCTAGTGAGCCGCGCCACCACGCGGCCGAGCGCATCAAGGATGGTGACGGCCTGCGCACCAGTGGCCGCCCGAAACTGCACCTGCTCGCGGAAGGGCATCGGGAAAGCCGCTGTTTCGGGGCTCTGGGCCGGGCGGTCGGCCAGCACCTGCGTTGTCACCAGAAAGGAAAGCGTCAAGTCTTCGCTGGCGTTGGGGCAGCCATCGTCCAGCACGGCTACGGTGGCATTGTAGCGGCCCGGTGGCAAGCTGGCCGGCACTTGCCAGGTTAGCTGCGCCGTGGTTGGGCCGGTTTTTTGGACGCTAAACCCAGGAATGACGCCCGGCGCTTGGCTCTCGAAGCGCAGGGTTTGCCCCGCGTCGGGGTCGGTAGCGTTGAGCGTGAGCGCGACGGTTTGGCCGGGCTGCACCCGAATGAGTTGGCTTACCGGCAGGGGGGTAGGGGAGGCATCCCGGGTCAAGCTCGTGAAGGTGGGGCTTTTGTTCGTCCCATTCAGCACCAGGTAGGTAATGTCGCGGGTTACCCAGCCTATCTGCTGCCAGCTGCCATTTACCAGGCGGTACTCATCCACGCGGGCAGCCATGACAAAGTATCCTTGCTGCGCCGGAGTCGCTTGGGCAATAAGGGCGCCCGTGTTCACACTTATTTGAAAATTGGGCAATGATAGTTCTTGAATGTCAACTCCGCAGCTCCGTAGCGGCTCTATTCCCTGCTGCGGCGGCACTAATCGGTACACCAGCGAGTCGCCCTCACTATCGAAGGTGCTGAAGCTATAGCGCGCCGTCTGCGACCTCAAGATGTAGGGTAGGAGCGTCGATAAAAACTTAGGCGAGGAATTTTGCGCGACGAGCGCGTTATCTAAAAAGGCGCTTATGTAAATGTCACTATTAATTGACTCAAAGAGGTTAACAATATCTTGCGACCGGTTTTCAGTAGTGACACTTAGCGTCCATTGGCCGCGGGGCAGGTCCACGTCGGTTTCAAACAGGTTGACATCGTAGGTGTACATTGGGGCATTGGCACACCCCAGCGAGTAAGTTGCCTCCACCTGCGTGCGGGGTATCGTGACCGTGAAGCTGCCGGTGCCCGTAGCCGCGCAGCCGTTGCGGTTGCAGCTTAGTATTACATTGGGTTGTTCAATCTTGTATACGTCTCGGTACAAGCGCACCATAACATGGTAGCGCGGCACGCCCGCGGTAGTCGAGGTAGTGGGCGTATACATAAGCTCGCCGCCCAATATGTGCGTGGCGTGCGCCGCCAGCAGCGGACCTAGCCAAAGTAGCAGTGTAGACACCCAGCGGAAGCGAAGAAGGGAGCGCATAAAAGTAGAAGGCAAAAAATAAGGGGGTAGTAGCTTAGCCCTAGCTAAACTACTACCCCCCACGCATTAAGCAGCACGCAGCTAGCTACTTATTTGCCGGCAGCATCGCTGGCTTTCGTGGTGCCGCTATTCGTGTCCAGAATCTTGAACAGCTCGTCGAGCTTGGGCGTGAGAATAATCTCGGTGCGGCGGTTCAGGGCTTTATTTTGGGGCGTGTCGTTGCTGGCCACGGGCACGTACTGCGAGCGGCCCGAGGCCGTGATGCGGCTCGGCTCGACGCCGCTATTGGTGAGCAGGCGCGCAATGTCGGTGGCACGCAGGGCGCTCAAGTCCCAGTTGTCTTGGATGCCGCCGGTGGGGCGCATGGGCACGTTGTCGGTGTGGCCTTCCACCACTACGTTCACGTCTTTTTGCTCTTGCAGCACGGTTGCCAGCTTCTTGAGGGCTTCCTGGCCTTTGGGGTCAACTTTGGTCGAGCCCGACTTGAACAGCAATTGCTCGGAGAGCGACACGTATACTTTGCCGTCTTTGAGCTTCACTTGCAAGTCGCTCGAATTAAATGAAAGCAGCGCCTTGCTCACGCGGGCTTTGAGGTCGTTCACGGCCTTGTCTTTGTCGGCCAGAGCCTGGGTCAGCTCCTGCAGCTTGGCTTCGCGGGCGGCCAGGGCGGCCTTCGATTTTTGCAGGCTCACGTCGAGAGCGCCCAGCTCAGCTTCGCGGGTGGCGAGGTCTTTGTCCAGCTTGCCGTATTCATTATTGCGGTCGGACAAGGCCCGGTCGCTGTTTTTGAGCAGCTTATCGTAGCTGTCGGTCAGCTGCGTGTAGAGCGCGCGGGTGCGGCGCAGGGCATTGCCGTTCTGGGTCGAGTCCGTCACGAGGCGCTTTTGCTCCAAGCGCAGCTCAGCCAGGGCATCGTTCAGCTTTTGCAGGTCGGCTTTGGTTTGGCGCACCTGCTGCTCGGCGGCGGCGCGGCCTTGCTCATCGCTTTGTTGGCGCGCCTTGAGGTCGTCGTAGCGCTTGGCCGTGACGCAGCTGGGCAGCGTGAGCGCCGTTGCGGCGAGCAGGGCTAAACCGAGGGGGTAGGCGAGGCGGGAAGTAGCTTTAGCAGAAAACACGATAAAAAGCGGAAAGGTGAGTTTTGCCTGCCAAGTTACCGCAATTTTCGCCGCCGTACCTTTGCCAGCCTTTCCCCTCAAAAGCAGCACGAATGACCATCTTTACAC
>CALMOO010000458.1 GCA_937871705.1 uncultured Hymenobacter sp. | reverse complement strand
TTGCTATCCTGCGCTTTTACTGGGACGATGAGAAAGAGCCTTCGGTAGAGGTGCCGGTGGGCGACTTCTTTGGGCAGGGCTGGGGTGAGTCGGCCTACCTCAACTCGCTGCCGGTGGTTGTAAACCCGGGCAGCGCGTTCAACTGCTACTGGCAGATGCCATTTCGTAAGCGCTGCCGCATCACGCTGGAGAACATCGACGAAAAGGAGATGTACCTCTACTACCAAGTGGACTATACCTTGACCGAGGTGCCAGCCGATGCCGCGTACTTCCACGCCCAGTTTCGGCGCCAGAACCCGACGGCCTACAAAGTGCCCTACCCTATTTTGGACAATGTGAAAGGCCGGGGGCAGTACGTGGGCACTTACCTGGCCTGGGGCGTCCACAGCAACGACTGGTGGGGCGAGGGAGAAATCAAGTTTTTCCTCGATGGCGACGGCGATTTTCCGACTATTAATGGTACGGGCACGGAGGACTACTTTCTGGGCTCCTACAATTTTGAGGATAAAAAGACCCACCGCTATCAGGAGTACACTACCCCCTATTCGGGCCTGCACCAGGTGATTCGGCCCGATGGGCTCTACCACGCGCAGCAGCGCTTCGGCATGTACCGCTGGCACATCCCGGACCCCATCCGGTTTCGCAAAGACTTGCGCGTTACTATTCAAGCCCTAGGCTGGCGCTACAATGGCCGCTACCTGCCTTTGCAAGACGACGTGGCTTCGGTAGCTTTTTGGTACCAGACTGAGCCGCATGCTCAGTTCCCAAAGCTGCCCAGTAAAGACGACTTGGAAGTGAAGTAATCGCTAATTCCCTGCCCCCTGCTAATCATGAAGAACCTATTGTACGGAAGCATTTTAGCTGGCTCGCTGCTGGCGCTGGCGGGCACTGCCCAGGCCCAAGCCCCGCTCGACCTGAGCCGGCCCAACTACTACCCCCGCGTCATTCGGCTAAGCCAGGGCAGCAACGCCGGGCGGCTGCTGGCCTCTTTCGACGCGGGTAAGGCCGGGGCTATTTACGAAAGCCCGGACAACGGCAAAACCTGGCAGCACCTGGCCGACGTGGCCGAGCCTACCCCCCCCGGCATGTGCTGCAGCGGCTTATATGAAGTACCTAAAACCCTCGGCGCTACTGCTGCCGGTACGCTCTTCTGGGCAACTTCGGTGGGCACCGACCGGGGTGGGCGCGGCCCGTGCGCCATCCGTGCCTACCGGAGCCAGGACGGCGGGCATAGCTGGGCTTATTTTTCGACCCCAGTGAGCGGCTTTATCGGACTTTGGGAGCCCGAATTTGGCCTCGATGCGCAAGGCCGGCTAGTGGTATACTACTCCAGCGAGGAGCGCAAGGCCAGCGGCTACAATCAGATGCTGGCCCACAAAGTTTCGCCCGATGGTGGCCTGACCTGGGGGGAGGAAGTGATTGATGTTGGGAAGAACGACGGCCAGCTTCGCCCTGGTATGGCTATCGTGCGGCGACTGCCGAATGGCACGTATGCAATGAGCTATGAAATCTGCGGCCAGGGGTGCGATGCGTACATCCGCACCTCGCCCGACGGCGTGAACTGGGGCGATCCTGCCAACCCAGGCACGCGCGTTGAATCGACGGCCGGGCACCACTTTGCCCATGTCCCTACCGTGGCCTGGGCGCCCCTGAAGAACAATCCTGATGGCCAGCTCCTAGTAATCGGCCAGATGCTGCTTAATAACACCGATAACAAAGTGGCCGCCGACAATGGCAAGGTGTACATGGTGAACACTCAAAATGCCGTGGGGCTTTGGACCGAAGTTCCGGCGCCCGTGCCCGTACCCGAAGCGAAGGATAACCCTTGTCCTAATTACAGTTCGCAACTGCTACCCGCCGCGGACGGCATGACGGTGCTTGAAGTGGCGCTGAACTTTTTGGGAGACAAATGCCAGGCGTTTTACCACACCGCGCCGCTGCCAACTGCGCCGTCGACTAAAGTTGAGCGCAGCAAAAAGAAGAAGTAATACTTCGTAGTTAGCTGGCTACCCAATACGCGTTAGCTCAACTTTCAAAACCTGAATTAACCTCAAAAAGGCGGGGCCGCGCTCGGCTACTTCACACTGGCTGCTAACTACACGGCCACGACTATGCTGTTCCGCCCGGCGGCCCTACCCTGCCTCTCAGGCCACCCTCGGCTACTCTACCAGCGCGCTGAGCCTGACAGCCGGCAATGGCAAAATGGCAAGCCGCAACTGTGGCATCGCAGTGCCGGCCGAGCAATTGCTTTTCTTACTTTAAGGGAAACCCTTTACAATAAATAGCTGCGTAAACTTTTGCCCAATGTTTTCGCAAAAGTTTACTTTTCAGAATACAGTCTGCCTTCTTTTCTCTCTTTATTGTGGCCAAAAAACGCGCTTCCATCACCGATTTAGCTGAGCAGCTGAATATTGCAGCTTCAACGGTTTCGCGGGCGCTCAATGGGCACAGTGCCATTAGCGAAGCCACCACTAAACGCGTGCTGGCGCTGGCCAAGGAGCTGGGCTATCAGCCCAACAATATGGCTGCCGGCCTGCGCCGGGGCCGCAGCAATATGCTGGGGGTAGTGGTGCCGCATATCGATGGCAACTTCTTCTCGCAGGTGGTGAAAGGTATTGAAGCTTCGGCGAGTAAAGCTGGCTATCATGTACTCATCTGCCAGTCGAACGAAGATGTGGTGCACGAGCGCCAAAATGTGGAAACCCTGCTTAATGCACAAGTAGACGGCATTTTGGTGTCGCTTTCTCGCACTACCCGCGAGTTCAAGCACTTTGAAAAAGTGCGCAAGCGAGATGTTCCGATAGTGTTTTTTGACCGTATTCTGGAAGGCTACGACGTGAACGCGGTGGTGCTCGACGACCGTGCCGGTGGCTACCGCGCCACGAAGCATCTGCTGACCCAGGGCTACCAACGTATTGCCCACTTTGCGGGGCCACAGCACCTCAATATTTACAAGCATCGCCGCCAGGGGTATGAGGAGGCTCTACGCGAGCACGGCCTTCCAGTAGACGAAGAGCTGATTCTTTTCTGTGATATGAAGATGCAGGATGGCATTGTGGGCACGAAGCAGCTACTAGCCTTGCCGCAGCCTCCCGACGCTATTTTCTCGGCCAGCGACTTTACGGCGGCGGGCGCCTTGCAAGTGCTGAAGGAACGCGGCTTGCAGGTGCCAGCAGACATGGCTTTGGTGGGCTTCAGCAATGAGCTGTTCTCGCGTCTGACCGAGCCCATGCTTACCTCCATCGACCAGCATTGCGAAGCGATGGGTCATTCGGCCACGCGCCTGCTGCTGCAGATAATGAAAGAGCAAGGCCAGCATTTTGCGCCGCGGCACATTGTGCTGCAGCCCGAACTGTGCATGCGCGCTTCCTCACTCCACCAGCATCAAGTTGAACTATCCTATAAAAAGAAATAGGAGAGGACTGATGCCTAGATTAGCCAATTTTATTTACGCCTCGCTGATTGGTATAGCTCAGAAAGGGTAGGCAAACTATACAAGAATCCCTACAGTAGGGGCAAATGTTTTCGCTACTACTCCTACTTTATCGCAGTTGTTATTTAGCTCCATCCGGGTGCAGCAAGCTGCGCATGGTGGCGTTTCCAGTCATCCCTTAATCCGCTTTTCTTTCCCCTATGCTTCGTTGGAAAACTTTACTAACGGCCTTGCTGCTTGGCGGCGGGCTCGGGGCAGCGGCGCAAGCGCCGGCCGCCGGCCACACCTTCACTAATCCGTTGAAAGTGAACGGTCCAGACCCCTGGGTTATCCGCCACGACGGGTACTACTACTACACCAATACCATGGGGTCGAACATCACGCTCTGGAAATCCAAAACCCTGGACGGCGTGAAACAGGCAACCGGCGTGGTAGTATGGACGCCGCCCGCCGCCGGCCCCAACTCGGTTAATATCTGGGCCCCGGAGCTGCATTTTCTGGCGGGCAAGTGGTACCTCTACTACACGGCCACGGATAGGGCCAACCCGGGCGATGCGACCCGCGCCGTGTTCGTCCTGGAGAATGCCAGTGCCGACCCTACCCTCGGTACCTGGACCGACAAAGGCCGCGTGAACACCCACTATCCCGGCCTCGATGGCTCCGTGTTTACCCACGGCGGGCGGCAATACTTCCTGTATTCGGCCTATGTGGGGCCGCAAAGCGTGCTGGCCATCGCGCCCCTGACTAACCCTTGGACCATAGACACCGCCCACGAAACCATCATTGCCCGCCCTACCCTAGCGTGGGAAAAAGGCGGGGGAAGGCAGATTTTAGAAGGCCCCGAATTTTTAGCTGGTAAGAAAGGGCAGCTATTCCTTGTGTACTCGGCCAGCGCCTGCTGGGACGATAACTACGCGCTGGGCATGCTTACTGCCCAGCCCGGCGCCGACCCGCTGCGGGCTGATGCCTGGGTAAAGTCGTCCCAGCCCGTGTTTCACCCATCGGCTGCTACCCGCGTCTGGGGCACCGGCCACAACGGCTTCACCACCTCCCCCGATGGCCGTGAAAGCTGGCTAATCTACCACGCCAAAGCCGCCGCCGATGGCAAATGCGAAGGCCGCAGCTCCCGCGCGCAACGCTTTACCTGGAACGCCGATGGCACGCCCAACTTTGGCGTGCCCGCCGCCCTATCCACGGACCTAGCT
>CALMOO010000457.1:6231-11552 GCA_937871705.1 uncultured Hymenobacter sp. | reverse complement strand
GCACGATTCTATTATGCAGCATGAGGCCCTGAGCGGCGACTTGCAGTTTGAGAAAGGAATGCCGCGCAAAAACGAGCGGTAGCGCGACCATTCGCTTTTCACTTACCGAGAAAACGAGGCCTGAAAGCCGGCAAAGCCGAGCTTAGTTGGTAAGGACACTCTTAAATAGAGTTTATAACGGTAATTAAACGCACGATGGAGAAACGTTATAAGCTCGGCTGTCACCTTTGATGAGGCTCGTTTAAAAAATGTGACAAGCGGTCATTGCCCATTACGCTCCTAGTTGCGCAAACGAATCCGGTCTACCAAGAAGTAGTCGTAGAGTGTGGCATCGGCGGCATAAGCACCTTGCTTATCAGGGAAGACGCAGAAATCGTGATCTTTAAAGAAGGTCCCTGGGATAAACTGATGCAGACTCACCCCATACAGATACACGTGTCCATAGGCGAGGCGGCAGTTGGCTGGCCAGTGGCGTTGCTGGGCTAATTGATTGTAGGTAGCGGCCACTACGTACGCATACATTTTGCAGTGCGCTTGCTGGCCATCTAGAATCTTATTGGGATCCGCCAAGGCATTGTGCTTGAAGGCAAAACTCAGCCGCTGGGCGGTCTGGGCGAGGGCGAACCGCTGTAAGGTAGCTGGGGTCGCCGTGTTGGCAGCACTCACTTGCAGCCGAGTTTGGAGGGCGGCCAAGTGCGGCTTGTCCAAAGGGGGCGGAGCGGGGCGAAAGCCCACCACCCGATAGGCGAGCCCGTGGACTGCCACGCCATACCCGATGAGGAGCACCACGCACAGAGCCAAGGTGCTTACAAGCAAGCGTTTCATATGGGTGTTAAGGGGCCAACTTACGTGCATTTCGCAGGCGTTGCTTAGCACGTCAAGTAGGCAAAGTAAGGGGGCCGAGCTTATAATCTTTAGTGAACGCACCTTCGGGAAACGGTATAAGCTCGCCTGCTATTCTACCTACACCGGCTCGGGTAGACTCCAAAAGGTATTACCTATAACGGCATCGTCCTGTAACGTATTTTATGTTAACCATGCTTAGAATCTGAGAAAAGCTAAGAGGCTGGTTTAATGGCTAAAGCTACATCTACTTCCAGCGTTGGAATAAGTACTGCTAGCTGCTCATCTTCCAATTGCAACTGAAGCTGGTGGCATATTTGGCCAGCCTTTGTATTCCAGATATACACATGGTAAGAACCCGGCCGCAAGCCAGGCAGCAAAAGCTGCACGGCGAGCGCTGCCAGCGGCCGGTGGCGGCCTGCACGAGTAGTCAACGCTTCAGGACGTACGAGTCAAACCACGGCTTGGTACCCGTCCCCGCACGCTACACATCGGACGGCGGCAGTGGATAAGCGCATCTGCGCCGTCAGGTTGTGCCGCTGAAACTGTGCCCAGTTCAGCAGCTCTATAAAGCCTGCTAGGCTCCGCTGAGCTGCCCGCATGCCGTGCGTGAGCACATGCGGATAGCGATAAGGCCAGCGTAAGCCCCCTCCTACCCCACCAGCGGCCAAGTGCGCCCACTGCATACAGCGGAAGTATTCGTCGTCAAACGCCTCGGGTAACTGCCGACCGCCTTTGAATGTGTCAAGGGGCCCATGCTCGCTATCAAAGAATGGCCGGTTGGCGGGCAACTGCGCAAGCACCTGGCGCACGAGTTCAGCGGTATGTAAGGCAGGGTCCAACGCATTCTGAGGCCGGCTGATAGTAGCGGCGTCGTAAAAATGCGAGGTAGCAAAGTCCAAATCAGGGTGGCGGAATACGAGGTCGCCTAAACCTGGATTTACTCTCAGGATGGGCCCAAACACGGATAAGGTTTGCAGGTGCGCACGCCTATAACAACGAGTCTCTACTGTGCGCAGATGCTGGCTCACGTCGTGAATGAACTCTGCTAACCCAGCGGCGTGGTGGGCCGCTTTGGCCGGCGGCAGCTTATTCCATAGATCCCAGGCAAAGAGGACGCCAGAGCCACCCCAGCGTTCGGCGGCGAAGGAGAGGCGGTTTTTAATCGCCGCGCGCATCTGAGGGCAGCGCAGCCACTGGGCACGGGTGGTTCCCGGCCCTCCCTGTGCCTGTTAGTACGGATGGTGGCGCCAACGCCGCCCCATCCAGTAAGTGTCGAAGGGCATGAGCAGCACTCGCAACCCATATTTTGCGCAGCGTGCGAATAGGTCGTCCCCCAGGCGCACCACATGGGGCTGAAACCGGCCTACCGGCCGCTCTAAGTAGCGATGGTCCGTTTGGCAGTACTCTAGCATCAATCGCAAGCAAGTAACACCGTGGGCGGCAAGCCAGGCTAGGTGGCCCTCAACCGCCGCTAGGTCACGGCGCTGGAACAATCCCGCTAGGTCAGGCCAGGTGATAGCGTCGTTCTGACCAATGGGCGTCCACGGCTGGCCATTCTCAGTCAGAAAGTAAGGAGCTGCAGGCGCAACTGTATCCAAGGCAGCGCAGGTACTTCACCCATCAAAAAGCGACACGAATAATGCTACTAAATGGTAAAAGTTAACTCAACTTTAACGCAGTGCAACTAACTGCTAAACAAGATTATAATTTAGTATATTTTGGTATAAACTTCTTAAAAATAGGATGTTTATACTATTTATTACTTTAAAAAATTCGCCTTTTTTGACGGTATATACCCCTTTTTTATACCGCAGCCCTCATCTAGTTAACCGGCCGCCGTAGTAGCCATTGCGGCAGCGGCACATGCTGCACCCAAGACGAATCTGAAAAGCATTAGTAGCCCGTTAAGTAGCGTATCTACTTCCCCCTGACCCAGCGCCGCATCCAAATCCAAAACACTAGCGTGACCACGGGAAAGGGTTGGAAACAAGATATGCACCAAGTGCAGGCTCTTTCCGCGCTTGAGAACATTTATTTTGCAAGGCAGATCCGTTACCTCCAACTGCTCCCGAGCTGAATCCAGTGTCCGTTGACGGAAGGCGGAAAGATTGATTTTATCGGCGAGTTCTCCTAACTGCCAGGCTAACTGTCGCAACTCTATCAGGCGCCTCCCGTGGGCCGCGCACTCACGCACCAACCAATAGAAGTGATACGCAGCAGGCGTCCTTAGCTTCAGCAATTGCTCCAACGGAGCACATGTGTCGTCCGCAGACGACCGTGCGAAGTGCGGTAGCAACTCCGACGAAAGCCTCACGCGAAGAAGAGCCCGTTGTTTTTCGTAGTGTGCGTAAGCCAGCAATGGCAACGGCGGACTTAAAGGCAAGGAGGAATCCAGCAACAGACGCGGCTGGGTCAATTGCTGCAGCATCCGGGCCATCACCGCGTAATCTCTTTCGCTCGGCCGGCGCCGACTCGGTGCCAGTACCTCATCCAAGGGCACCCATACTTCCTCGCCAGCTAAGTTTCCACTGCGGAGTCGCGCGAGCAGAGCGGTAAAAAACCGGGTTTCCATAGCCGTAAACTTCCAACTCGCATTGACAAGGACACGACTTAGCACTAACTCATGATTCAAAATTGCGGAACGCATTGCGGCAACGAGCAGGGTGGGAAAAACCCTAGGCACTTCTCAATTTGGCAGCTTTATTACAGTCTCGCAACTCTACCAGCGCGTTTTCAACGATTTTAAGCTAATAATCCTGTTTAATAGGCGCTTGGTACCACTACTAGCCCCTTAATGCTGCGACGGTCATTCAGCGTTTCGTGGTATTTGTAATAGATAGCAGCTGACCTAAATTCAAAGTGTTAATCATCAGCTTCTTGCGAAACTTTGCCTCAGCCAGCTCAGCTGTCCCCTACCCGCAATAGTTGCCACGCCAGCCGCAGCGTACTATTACAAAAACCACGAATCCCGGACTAAACAGCAGCCGGCCACTCCCCTACCCCACTATCGCCCGTAACTGCCCTTCCAGCCCGGCAATCTTGGCTTCCACTTCCGCTAGAGCCGCTGCCCGCCGGGCCTCATCGGTATAACTTGGGGCCGAGCGCACAAAACGCAAACTGGTGCGAGCATCCTCCAATTCAGCGAGCAGCTTATCACGCCGGGGAGCAACCACTGGGCCCTTCTTAGCAGCCACGCCACCAGCCGGGGCAACTAACCGACGCTGGGCTTCAAACTCAGCCTGCAAGTGGCGCTTGGTGACAGCGGCGAATACGGCCCCCGCCAGGCTCTTAAGCTTGCCGGCATGGTACTTTTCGCGCTGCACCCGAATAACGTAGACTACATAGTCCGGCGCGACGACCGCCTGCTGCACCAGTTCGACGAGGGTATCGAGGCTGCTAGCGGCCAGCCCCAGTTCCAACAACTGCTGGTGCCAGTCGGGTAATGATTCGCCGGTTACGGCAGCCACTGCCAACGCAGCCTCCGGCAGGGTTAGTAGGGGCTTGAACGTGAACTTAATGTGGGTGACGCCCTTGGCGCCGCCTACCCGCAGTAATTCGTACTCAAATGGTAAATCCGTACGACTCAGTTCCTGCTGGGCCTTGTCGAGCACCCGCAGCTTGAAGAGCGGAAATTGCTTGTACTGCCCCTCCAGACTCAGAATACTCTTCAACTCGTCCACGCCGAGCGTACGGGTGCCGAAGGTAGCATACTCCTTGAGCAGCCAGTAAATGCGGTAGGAGTGCGGGCTTTTGAGCTTAAGCAATTGCACAACCTGCGCTTTGGTAAAATTCTTGTGCAACTGGAGCAGGTAGGGCATTACCTCGTCGTTGAAGCGTACCCGTAGGGCACCCTCCGCACCCCGGTACTTGGCATAGGCCATCAGCGGCAGCTTATCAAAGTCGGGGGTAGCGGCCCCCTCCCCCTCGGCGTCCTTGCGCCCGCGGCGGCGGCGGCCTCCGGCGGCGGGCCGCTCAATACGCAGCACCCGACTCACCAACTGGTCACACATGGCCTCCACCTGCTGGTAATCCTTCGCGCTGGGTCGCCGCCCGGACAGAGCCACTACCTCATTAAGCGGCACGAGCATTTCCCGGAACTCGTCGTCATCGCGGCCGATGCGTGAGAGCATAGCCATGAACAGACGCATCTCCACGGTACTCAAATCAAAGCGGGCGTTCACTAAGGCGTTGTGCTGCACAACAACTTTGGTGGTAGGCAACTCCGGATGCTGAGGGGGCGGCAATTCGAACAAGGTGGGCTGCATAGGCGGACAGAATAATATCCAAAGATGCACACCTTTAGTCACTATTACTAGTTCGTCTCACTGTAATAGCTGCTCTTTTAACTCGCTCCTTTCCTAGCGTACCTGCAAAGGCCCTTTTTTACGCGGGCAGTCCACAAAACTTCGTGCTTTTGTAATAGCTGCTCGTGGTTTTTGTAATAGGCTTCGTGCTTTTGTAATAGCTGCTCGTGG
>CALMOO010000457.1:0-6131 GCA_937871705.1 uncultured Hymenobacter sp. | reverse complement strand
TTTTTGTAATAGGCCGCTCGTGGTTTTTGTAATAGCTGCTCGTGGTTTTTGTAATAGGCCGCTCGTGGTTTTTGTAATAGCTGCTCGTGGTTTTTGTAATGGATGAGCTATTCAAAATATTGATTTACAAATAGTTACAGAGACAGTAAACCTTATAAAGAGGTATAAATCTTATAACCTCCGGTTAAACCGGCAAAAGGTGGTTTTTTTTAAGAATTTAGTCCAGGCAGGGTTGACAAGGCAGTGGAAAGCAACTCACCTCTCTGGGGGCGGTAGGGAGGCTATTTAAGGGGGCGGCATTCGTGGTTTTTGTAATAGGCCGCGGGGTAAAAAGAACTTATGCCCTATAAGGCATTGAAAATCAAATCTTTAAAAGAATAAGTGATTTGCGATATGGTGTCGTACGGGCAGTTCCGTACCGGCCAGGGAGGTTAAGGCAGCGGGCCGGGCCACCCATCTATTACAAAAACCACGAAACCCAGCCTGATACTGCCTTATCTATTACAAAAACCACGAAGTTTCGGACCCCAGAAGGGAGCGCTTCGTGGTTTTTGTAATAGAAGCGTCACAACCAGCCTTGCGGGTAGCTACTCCTCCCCTGCCAACCTACTCCAGCAGCTTGCCCCGCAATTTGGCGCGCTCTTTTTCGGGCAGGGGCTGGTGGGCCTCGGGCCTATCAGCGAAGTAAGCGCTGAGCGCGGCATCGAGAATCTCGTGAATGGCCAGCCTGCCCCAGTACTCGTACTGGCGCAGTTGGGTGTAGGTAGCCGGGGTGAGCTGATTGGTAAACACGATACGACGGTTGGGAGCCGGTGACTCCACCGGTGGGGCCGCCGGGGCCGCGGCAGGTGGCGGACCATACACGAGTTGGTCGAGTGGGTCGGCCGCCGTGGGAGTAGGGCGGCTCAGGTGGCCGACCATGAGGAGCTTCCCGCTTTTTTTAGGATCTGGCATAGGGTTGAGGATAATTAGGGATGAAAGCAGCGAGCAGGGACTAGCAAACAGCTGCTATGCACTAATCACATGATAGATATTTACTATATTGCAACTATTGCTCATATTGCAAGTATTGCTCGTATTTCATTACTCAGCTCCCGATAGTCGCTGGCCCCGTTAGAGGAGGGCGACCAGGCGTGGATGCTCTGGCCCATGCTCTGGGACTCGGGCAGGGCCACGTTCTCGCGAATAGTAGTGCGCAGAACCAGGCCGGTGAGCTGCGGGTCCTGCTCGATGCTGGCCACTACCTGGTGGTGCAGGGCGCGGCGGTACGAGCGGGCATACTCGGTAAAAAAGATGCCGCTCACGCGCAACTGCGGCGCGAAGCTCTTGCGCAGCCTGGCAACCATCGCCAGCAGGGCCGTCATGCCTTCGCTGGCAAAGAACTCGGGCTTAAGGGGGACAAAAACGTGCTGGCTGGCCACGAGCGCGGCTACAGTCAGTGGCCCAAGGTTGGGGGGCGTATCGAGCACGACTACCTGCACGGCAGGCAGCGGAAAACGCTCGGTGAGTAGCTCGCGCAGGGCAAAGACGTAATCGGGCTGGCTACCGAGCACCTTCTCCTGCCGCGCCAGGTCGCTGGTCGCCCGCAGCAGCCACAAACCCGGCGCGGGCTGCTCCAGCGCCTCAGCCAGGGAACAGCGGCCTTCGAGTACCTCCCCCAGGCCGGCCGGGACAGTGGACGCCGGGGCCGCAAACGTTTTGGAAGCATTCGCCTGGGGGTCGGCGTCGACGAGCAGAACTCCCAGGCCCTGCGCGTGTAGAGTATGGGCAACGGCCAGGGCGGAAGTGGTCTTACCGACTCCCCCCTTGTTATTGGCGAAGGAGATGATGTGCATAAAATTAAGGTTGCTAAGTAAGTGACAGCAATATTAGCAATAAAAACAATACGCGCAATAAGAATTGCAGGTATTGCCCTTAAATAGCGTATTTCTCGTACTGCAGCACACTGAAAACTACCAGTTATTTACTGACATAACTAACTGGCAAACAAGAGTTTGATATTACTTGTATTTATAATATTTCTTAGCAATACCTGCAATATAATAAATATTGCACGCATGATAAATAGTAGCAATATGAAGTAAATCTGCTGGTTCCTGCTTACCAGGCCTACGAAGCTGGTTGAGTTAAATTCGGGTCATGAAAAAGACGGCCCTATTTCTTGCTCGTAAACGGTACAGTTCGGACCTCTCAACTTGGGATTGGCAACGGCGGTGGCCCTTACTGCAGGTGCCGCGCAGCGAATAGCCGTTAGTAGACCTAGTTAATGCCGTGCTGTATATGGCGCGACCTGCCCGGCGACTTTCCTGCATAGGAACGGTGTGCTGGTACTGCAGCAAGTGGCAGGACCCGGGCGTGCTCGACGAGTTGAATGCCTGTCTGAACGCCGCTTGTCGGGAAAACGCCCCCAAAAAGTCCAGCCCACCTGCGTCATCATCGGTACGCAAAATGTCCAGAACGCGGCGACAGCCACCGGGGCCACGGTTGGTGTTGATGCCAGCAAACTGGTCAAGGGGCGCAAGGGCTTGGTACTGATTGACACGGTGGGTAACGTGCTGGCCCGCCGGGTCGTGCCGGCCCAGGTCTCGGACGAGGCCGCCACGCACCCGTTGCTGGAGTGGGTGCAGGCGGTCATGGGCGACAGTTCGTTTGCCGGCGTCTTCGCCGAGCACTTGGGCCATCGCTACGGCGTGAGATTCGGAAAGCTTGTGCATATCATCTTGAAAAAGAAAAACTTATGCATCCATCAAAATCGTTGGATGGTGGAACGCACCTTGGCTTGGCTCAGCGCCAACCGCCGTCTAGCAGAGGAATATGACTGGTTACTGACGCGAGCCAATGCCTGGATAATGTGGGCCAACATCAGGCGCGTCCTCAAATTCTGCTACCTCAAACAGTTTCTAAGCGACTGTAGCCTCCCGATAGGACAGGGAAAAGGCCCTGGTCAACGGCGGCGAGCGGCCCGCTGCCAGGCAATATTTGCGTTGCTGATATTGCGCATATTGTTAATATTTATTGTATTGCTTGTAAATACGCACCTGATTTCGTAACGGCGACAATAGTTGAAAAAGCGGAGCACCCCCCGGCGGCGCGCGCATATCAACTGGCTACCGGCCAGGCTAGGGTAGGATCCGAAGGTGAACTGCTCCGCGTTCCGGTCCGCCTGGTAGCGCCCTGGCGGGCCGCCTGCTCGCCGTTCGGAACCTTTACCGGTATCGCACACTGAGCTTAGGCGATGGCTGGTGCTGGCGTCTGCGGCTGCGCGCGGGGTAGCAGCAGGTGCGCGGGCTCTCACGAAAGCGCTGGCCCCGACGGGTGGGGTAACCGTGGGTGGTCAGTCGGCAACGGCCGCCAGCGTCGACCCGTCATGGGGTAGCCGCTGGCGGCCGCTAAGCCTACTTGTTGGCCACGCGCTCCCGGGCTTTATCACCGCCAGTACCTGGTTCTAAAACGCTTGTTTTGCGCCAGCGCTGAACTGCTGGCCACCGGGGCCGGAGAAGAAGTCATAGAGGAGCAGAAAGAAAGGAACTGGGCCAACAGGCAGTAGCCCGGTAGATAAAGGAATTGCTAGTGAAGTTAGTGAGCAGTCATGTGTGTCGCAACTAGGTAAATAAGCCGCCTTAGTTCAGCTAATGAGGGTGCTAGGGAACTGGCTAGCCTAAGCAAGCGAATAAGTCATTCAGCACTATTCTACTCAGTGGCTGGCGGCAGCGGCCAAACGGCGGCTAGCTGCTGGGCACGCGCTACGCCAAATAATTGCGTGGCCAGCGATTCAACAACCGCCCAGCCACTGCCTGGCTTGGTCAGGCCCTGGCTGACGAGCAGCAGAATTTCACCCCGCGTCAGGGTCGGAACGGACAGTAGGGGCAGGGCCAGAATAGATCCTAAGCGCTGGGCTTCGGCCCGAACCCGGCCGGTGACGTCGGCCAGTAGGCCGGCGACCTCCACCTCGGCGGTGAGCAGCCCGTGCCCGGCCGCTTCCCAGGCTTCTTCTTCCACGTTGGCTGCTGCCAGCAGCACGCGGCCCCGCCCCGTGAAGGCAGCCTCCAGCGAGTAGCTCCCGCCGCGTGCCTGGAGGCCGTCCTCAATCACCTTAGCCGGGGCACCCTCGCTGAAGCAGCAGTCCAGCACCAGCAGAATGTGTCGGGCCTTGCTGCGCCGGAACCGTTCGGCCAGGCTGGCCATCGAAACCGTTGTTTCCGCCAGCTCTGCCAGGCTGGTGTCGTGTGCGACCAGCCGGTGATTGTGGGTGCCGTGACCGGAAAAGGTCAACAGGACAGTGTCGTGCTCGGTGGCCGCGTCCAGGGTTTGGATGAGTAATTCCTCGATGCGCACACAAGTAGCCTCCTCATCCACCAGCCGGACGGAAGTCGTGTCGGGCAGCGTATCCTGCCAGAGGGCCCAGAGCGCCGTGGCATCCCGGTGCGCGCAGTTCAACTCGGAGATGCCCGGGTCGAGGTGGCGGTTGATGCCAATAAAGCCAGCGAGTAGGTGAGGTGTGCTCATAGAAAGCTACTAAGGGAGCAGAAGGCAGTGGGGGAGAAAAAAACAGGCCCGTGGGGCATTTCTCAACTGCCCCGCTTCCTCCTAGGAAGCGCGGGCTTTAAGCGGCAGTTCCAAATCCTGAAGCAGCAGCGGCAAAAAGCGGGCATCGAAGGCGGGCGCTTTGAGCAGTTGGCGCTGAAACGTGGCTTTCCCGAGCCAGGTAGCCATGGAAGCGCGCAACGGGTCAAATACGTTGACCAGCAGACAGTAGAAACCGGTGTGCAGATCCGTCGCGTCAAAAATTAGCTCCAGGATGGGCTCTTTTTGCAGCGTGGCGCGGGCCACCCACACGTACTTGGGGAGCGAGCTGACCAGGATGCGCCGCAGCGGCTCACCCTCCACCGGGCGCAGGCGGCGCAGCTCATCCTTGTAGTGGTTGCTGTAGTCAAGGTAGATGTCCCACACGATATCGGTCCGCTCGCGGATGGTGTCGGTGAACAGCTGCTCGAAGAGTCCCACCTGCCGAAAGACCTGCTCGTAGGTAATGCGAATGTCGGCGGCCAGCGGCACGAACACGCTGTAGAGTGAAGCTACGCGGTGGTCCGGCCAGCGCTCAGCGGTTTCCCAATGTTCCCCGGCGGGCCAGGGCGTCAGCAGCTTGCCGTCGTCGGTGAAGCTGTAGCGGGCAAAGGGGCCCATCTGGTCGTCGTGGGCGTAGAGTCGGTCCAGGGCGTCGGACGCCAGCGAAATATCGGTGGTGGGCAACACATCGGACGCGGCCAGGCGGTAGCCGGTGACCGTAATCAGGTGGCCCTGGTCCTCGCGGCCATCGAGCAGCAGAAAAAGCAGCACGGGTAAGCCCAGGCGCAGGTAAGCATAAATGAACCCCTTGGCTCCCAAGAGTTGCTCCTGCATCCGAAAGCCAACTTCCGCGGCCGGTGCCGCGCCCCACTCGTCGTCCTGCCGGTAGGTGCGCAGCTCGGCCACCAGGCCCACAGTCTGAATGGCCTCCCCAATTTGGGTCTGGTCCAGGCCCGTGCTGGGAAAGGTGCGGCCTTGGCGGTAAAACAGGTTGCGGGAAGCCGCCGTGATGTGATAGGGAGAGGGCAGGGCCGTCTGGAACTGGAAGGCCGTCTTATGAAAGGCCATCCAGAGGGCCGTCGTGGCGCAGGCGCTCACGTTGTTGTCTTGCTCCTGAAAAATCAGGGTTTCCACCACGAGTTGCTTGCCTAGCACGTTGACGGCGTAGGGCCGGCGTACCGGGTACACGCGCTGCTTGTCGGCCGCGGGGGTGTAGGGCCGCAGCAGGGTGGCCCCAATCTGGCGAGCCGGCAAAGGTTTCACGACGACGTAGCCCAGGTACGAATCCCAGAGTTCCTGACCGATTTTGGGGTCCAGTAGCGCGGCGTCGAGCGCGGCCCGGTCGAAGGCCACCCGGAAGAAATGCACCCGCTTACACAGGCGCGGGTAGGCTGTGAAGCCGCGGGCATAGTAGTCGGCGTAGTCAGCCAGAAACGACTGGCTCAGAGCAGCAGGTGCCGCTGGCTGCGGCAGCCGTAAACATCCAGCTCACCCAGCAGCCGGTGGTGCGCGTCGAAACGGCCAGCCCGAAATATTTTGCGGTGGCGCCCCCCGTACCACTGGGT